>CANQGN010000146.1 GCA_947623215.1 uncultured Clostridia bacterium | reverse complement strand
TACCGGCCGGGGTTCGTCATCTGCGCCCATAACTACGCCTCTCACTTCGGGCGGCTGAAAAATCTTTCACCGGGCGACGACGTGACCTTTACGGACGTCGCGGGCAACGAATTCGCCTACAAGGTGGCGCAGGTAGAGACCTTAAACCCCACCGCCATAGAAGAAATGACAAGCGAGCAGTGGGATTGCACGCTCTTTTCCTGCACCATCGGCGGCCGCGCCCGCGTCACCGTCCGCTGCCGCAGGGCGCAGCAAGCCCCCGAGGCGGCGGAGTAGAAAAGCAAAAAAGGGGGAGGGGCATGAACGGCGTATACAAAAAAACCGATTTGGTCGGTCGGCGGTACGGCGCGCTTACGGTGGTAGAAGACTCCGGCGAGCGCACCGGGCACAGCATTTTATGGCGCTGCCGGTGCGACTGCGGCGGCGAAATACTGGCCGTTCGCTCTGCCCTGCAAAGCGGCCGGGTGGTAAGCTGCGGCTGCCGCCAAAAGCCCCAAGCAACTCCAACGGATTTGATAGGCCGCCGGTTCGGCCGGTTAACCGTAACCGGCGATTCGGGCGAGCGCAAAAACGGCTCCATTTTGTGGCGCTGCCAGTGCGACTGCGGCAACACCGCCCTTTACCGCCGGTTTGAGCTGCTAAGCGGCCGGGCGGTGAGCTGCGGCTGCGCTCCGCTCCCCGCCGCCCCCAAAACGCAGGCAGAAGATTTAACCGGCCGCCAGTTTGGCCGCCTTACGGTGCTGCGCCGGGCAGAAAACGACGGGCACGGCCACCCCTGCTGGGTTTGCCGGTGCAGCTGCGGCAACGAGTGCACGCTGCCCGCCCTGCGGCTAAAAAGTGGGCGAACCCGCAGCTGTGGCTGCGCCCGCCGCGGCCCGGCCTGGAACAAAGCCGACCTCACCGGCCGCCGCTTCGGGCGGTTGGTGGCGCTGGCCCCGGTAAAGCGGGGAGAGGGCGACCGCCCCGGTGCCATTTGGCACTGCCGGTGCGACTGCGGGAATGAGACAGACGTAGACGCCACCAGCCTGCTGCAGGGCAGAACCCAAAGCTGCGGCTGCTTAAGCCGCGAACAAAGCGCTAACATGCACGACCACCTGCACTACCAAAACGACACCTGTTTAGAGCGGCTGGCCCGCGTGCACAGCGAGGGAAAAGACAATAAAAACGGCTTTCGCGGGCTGTTTTGCACGGCAAGCGGCAAGTACCGGGCTACCATCACCTTTCAGGGTGTGCATTACCACCTGGGGGTGTTTACCCGGCGAGAAGACGCCATACGCGCCCGGCTGGAGGCCGAGGCGGTGATGCACGACGGCTACGCCGCGGCTTACGACCGCTACTTGGTGCGGGCGGCGCGCGACCCGGCCTGGGCGGCCGAAAATCCCTTTTACTACAAGGTAACGCGCATCGGCGAGCAGTTTTTGGCGGCTACCAACGCGCCGGAGGCGCCCCCGCACACGCCGGGGCAGCCCCGCAAGGCAGAATCGGCTTAAATGTAAAAAAACGCCGCAAGGCAGGGGAGAGGCTCACTGTTCGGGGCCTCTCTTTTTTGGTAGAGTGCAGCGGGCAAATTCTTTGTCGCAGCAGCGGGCAAATTCTTTGTCGCATGGTGTTGAAAAAAGTCGAAGTTTCTGTTATAATAGTAAAAACGCCGCCGGGCGGTTTTTTACCATTACTCATCAAACAAGAAGGACCGTGACAACCATGCGCAACGCCTACGTGCTCTATAATCCCATAGCGGGAGGAGGCAGGGGGTTAGAAAACGCCAACCGACTGAAAGAACGCCTGCCGGAGCAGCAGCTGATTTACCGCGATTTAACCAAAATCACCGACTTTGCATCCTTTTTCGGCGGCCTTGCCCCGCAGGACGAAGTGATATTGTGCGGGGGCGACGGCACCCTGAACCGCTTTGTAAACGCCACGCAGGGGCTAGCGCTCCCCAAACGGGTGCTTTACTACGCCACCGGCAACGGCAACGACTTTTTGCGCGACGTGGGCAAAACCCCTGCCGACGCCCCCTTTTGCGTAAACGAATATCTGCGCCATTTACCCACGGTTCGGGTAAACGACCGGCAATACCGCTTTTTAAACGGCGTGGGCTACGGTATAGACGGCTACTGCTGCGCGGTGGGCGACAAAAAGCGGGAAAGCACCACCCGGCCGGTCAACTACACCGCCATTGCCATAGAGGGGCTGCTGTACGGCTACCGCCCCACCGCCGCTTCCGTTTCGGTAGACGGTGTGCGCAAAACCTACCAAAAGGTGTGGATTGCCCCCACCATGTACGGCCGCTTTTACGGCGGCGGTATGCAGCCCGCTCCGGCCCAAAGCCGCCAAAACCCGGCTCACAGCGTGTCGCTCGCCGTTATTCACACCGCCGGTAAGCTGCGCACGCTTTGCGTGTTCCCCTCTATTTTTAAGGGCGGGCACGTGGCCCATACCGATATGGTAGACGTGTTTTGCGGCCGCCATATTACGGTAGAGTTTGACCGCCCCGCCCCGCTGCAAATAGACGGTGAAACCGTGTTAGACGTAACCCGCTACGAGGTGCAGGCGGCGGAGGATTAACCCGTAACACAACACAATCATCAACAGGCGGAGGATTGCTGCGTTTGCAGCAACCCTCCGCCTGATTTTTTGCGCTTTTATGCCTTACTGCGCCGCCGGTTTTTGTCTTCTACCAAAAACACCACGCCGCTCATGGGGTAAATCCATTTGTCCTGTAAGTAAATATCGCAGCTGCCGGTGGTGCGCATGGCGTTTTGCACCAGGCATTCTTCGCCGTCGTTTAAAAAGGGGAACATGGTCACGTTCATAGACCCCTCTGGGTAAGAGAGCTGAATCATGGGGGAGAAGGTGGGCTCGTTAATGGAGACCAAAAACTCGCTGAAGCCCTTGAGCTGCGGCATGTTAAAGGTCACTTCAATGCTCAGGCTGCGGTCGGCTTCGTCATGGGTAGAGCAAAACACGGCCTGTATGCCCGCTTCGTCTATTACGGCGCTTTTCAGCTCGCATTTGGCGTCGTTGATATAGACGTTCAGCGCCATTTGGCGGGTTAAAAACTGCCGCTGTTCTTCCGCCGGTAAGGCGGCCAGCTGGGCTAACACCGCCGGGTCAACCTTCAGGTTTTCGCGAAACAGGTAGGTCTGCCCGTGCAGCTCGCGGTCCAGCCGGGCGGTATCCGTAAAAAATCCCACGCAAAATTCTTGCGGCAGGTAATTGTCGCCCATGTAGTGCTTGTGGTATTTTACGTCTTCATACACCCGCAGGTAGCGCGCAGGCGGAAAAAGCGGGTGGTTGTCGTAATCGCGCAGGGTAATGTTGTAGCGAAAAAACCGGCGAATGTTGTACTGCTTTTCTAAATAAGGCTCCACCACGCCGTACACCATGTCGCTTTCTTCTTCCCCCACCAGCGTTTGAATGGTGGTGCGCACAAAGGCTTTTTTGGGGGCGTCGTCAAACAGGGCGATGGCCTGCGGGTTGCTCATGAGCGTTTCGGTAATCTGCTCGGTCATTTCGTCTGCCACGTGCTCGCGGGTTAAGTATTCGTATAAGAAGTTAAATAAAATAATGGGGGGCAAAATGCCTAAAATGTTGGCCAAAATATCGTCCATCAGCGAGGCAAAGCTCACGCCGGATACGATATATTTCACCAGCAGCAGCACCAGCCACAGGGCGGCGGTTACGGCGGCCAGCAAAATGGTAATGGATTTCATGTCTTTGCGGTTTTTCTTTGGCGGGGCGGTTCGTTTCACGGTTACACCTCATTCCTTTATTCCTGAATTGCGGTATACAAAGCGGGGCAGCCGGTGCGGCTGCTCCAAAAATTGTCGCCGTAGTCGTAGTGCCACCATTCAGAGGGCAGGTTGGTAAAGCCCGCCGCCGTCATGCAGGCGTAAAGCAAGCGGCGGTTGTCGCGCTCCGGTGTAGGGGGGCGGCGTTCCCAGTAATCGGTGGCCGCCGCCTCGGTAAAATCGTCAAAGG
>CANQGN010000145.1 GCA_947623215.1 uncultured Clostridia bacterium | reverse complement strand
CGAGCTGGTGCGCAATTTGGCCACCAAAACCCGGCCGGAGGGCGGGGCGCTCTCGCTGCTGCTCGAGCGCTGGCTGAGCGCGGTGCAAAGCGAAACGGCTTTATCTCTCGCCTGCCCGGCAGACGACCCCCGCCTGCCCGCGGCGGTAGAGCGCCGCATTTTAGAGCAGGTGCAAACGGTCAGCGAGCTGGTGCACGGGTTTGACTTCGCCCGCCTGCTCACCCTGTACTACCGCGCCGCCCGCGCGGGCGACGACGAAACCAAAAACCGCGTGGTGCGCTGGCTGCGGGGGGAGTACCCCACCAAAACCGAGGCGAGAAGCGAGCTGGGGGTCTCTTGCATCATTACCGACGACGACTGGTACGAATACATTAAATTGTTCGCCGTCTTTTTTAAACAGGCGGGCTACAGCGGGCTGGTGGTGCTTATAGACGAGCTGGTGAATCTTTACAAAATCCCCAACGCCATTACCCGGCAGTATAACTACGAAAAGCTGCTTACCCTCTACAACGACGCCCTGCAGGGCCGGGCGCAGGCGCTGGGCATGGTGCTCTGCGGCACCCCCCAGTGCATCGAGGACCCCCGCCGGGGGCTATACAGTTACGAGGCGCTGCGCTCTCGCTTAAGCCAGGGCCGCTTTGCAAACGGCGAACACGGCGACCTGCTTTCACCCGTGATTCGCTTGCAGCCGCTTACCCACGAAGAGTTGCTGGTGCTTACCGAAAAGCTGGCGGAGGTGCACGCCGCCCTCTACGACGTGACGCCCCGGCTTACCGAAGCGGAGCGGGTGGCCTTTATGCAGGTAGAGTTCGGGCGCCTGGGGGCGGAAAGTCGCCTGACTCCGCGCGAGGTCATTCGCGATTTTATAGAATTGCTCAATTTATTGTTGCAACACCCCGATTTGTCGGCTGAAGAGCTGCTGTCGTCGCAGGAATTTGCCTTTGCCAAGCCGGAGGGCGAGGGCGACGCCCCGGCGGGCTTTGCCGAGTTTACGCTGTAACATTTTTTTGCCTTTTTGCCAAAATAAGAAAGGAGGAATTGCCGTGAGCGTGCTTGACCGGTACGCCCCCTTTGTGCAGGACTTTATTTATCGAAACCGCTGGCAGGCGCTGCGGGGGGTGCAGGTGGCGGCTGCCGACGTGCTCTTTCACACAAACGACCACCTGCTGCTCACCGCCTCTACCGCCTCCGGCAAAACCGAGGCCGCCTTTTTTCCCATTCTTACGCTGCTTTCAGAGCAGCCCTCCCGCTCGGTAGGGGCGCTTTACGTGGGGCCCCTAAAGGCGCTGATTAACGACCAGTTCGCCCGCTTAAACGAGCTTTGCCGCGAGGGCGAAATTCCGGTTTGGCACTGGCACGGCGACGTGGCGCAGTCGCACAAAAACCGGCTGCTCAAAAATCCCAGCGGCATTCTGCAAATTACGCCGGAATCCTTAGAGGCGCTGCTGCTCCACCGCCACAGCGCCGTGCCAAAGCTGTTTTGCGATTTGCGCTTTGTGGTAATAGACGAGCTGCACGCCCTGCTGCGGGGCGACCGGGGCGGCCAGACCATGTGTTTAATTGAGCGGCTGTCGCGGGCGGCGGGGGTAGAACCCCGCCGGGTGGGGCTTTCGGCCACGCTGGGCAACCCCGCCGCGGCCGGGCGGTTTTTATCGGCCGGTACCGGCCGGGTGACCCGCATACCCAAAATAGAAGAAAAAAACGTGGTCTGGCGGCTTTCTATGGAGCATTTTTACGTGCAGGGGCCGCAGGCCGGGGCAGAGCAGGCGAGGGAGGATGACCGAGAGCCGCAGGCGCTGCCCCCCTTAGCCCCCGCAAGCGACCGGGCCCCGGCCGCCGCCGACCCCGGCTACGGCTACATTTTTGAGCACACCCGCGACAAAAAGTGCCTGGTGTTTGTCAACTCCCGCGAAGAATGCGAGGGGGTAACCACCAGCCTGCGGCAATATTGCGAGGCGAAGGGAGAGCCCGACCGCTTTCTCATTCACCACGGCAATTTGTCTGCCGCTTACCGCGAAACGGCGGAAGCGGTAATGAAAGACGAAGAGCAAACCTGCACCACCGTTACCACCGCCACGCTGGAGTTAGGAATCGACATCGGCCGCTTAGAGCGGGCCTTTCAGTTAGACGCACCGGCCACCGTTTCTTCTTTTTTGCAGCGCATGGGCCGCACCGGGCGGCGGGGGCAGCCGCCGGAGATGTGGTTTGTGATGCGCGAAGAACTGCCCGAGCCCCGCGCCATGCTGCCCACCGCCATTCCGTGGAAGCTGCTGCAGGGCATTGCGCTGGTGCAGCTTTACCGTGAAGAACGCTTTGTAGAACCCCCGCGCCCCCGGGCGCTGCCCTACAGCCTGCTTTTTCACCAAACGCTCGCCGCGCTGGCCGCCGGGGGGGAGCGCTCGCCCGCCGCCCTTGCGGGCGAGGTATTAACCTTGAACTGGTTTCGCCGGGTCACCCAAGAAGACTACCGCCTGCTGCTGCGCCATTTACTGGCAACGGATATGATAGAGCAAACCGAAACCGGCGGACTGATTGTGGGGCTGGCGGGCGAACGGCTGGTGAATTCGCATAAATTTTACGCCGTGTTTCAGGAAAACGAAGAGTTTACCGTGCGTTGGGACTCGCAGGAACTCGGCACCATTGTAAAACCGCCGCCGGTGGGCGAAAAGGTGGCCTTAGCCGGGCGGGTGTGGGTGGTAGAAGAAATCGACTACAAACGCCGCCTGCTTTATTGCTCGCCCGTAAAGGGCAAGGTACCGGCCTATTTTGGCGAATGCCCGGGCGACGTACACACCAAAGTGCTGCAACGGATGCGGCAGGTGCTGGCAGAGGAGGCGGGCTACCCCTACCTTATGCAAAACGCCCTTTCTCGCCTGCGGCAGGCCCGCGCCACCGCCCGCCACAGCGGGGCGGTAAGCGAACCGCTGCTCTGCCTTGGCGGCAACGAGTGGTGCCTGCTGCCCTGGCTTGGCACCTACGGCTTTTTGGCGCTGGAGCGGGACCTTTTGGAGGCGCTGGACAGCGGCGAGCTGAAGTGCTCTGATTATGAGCTCGCACAGTATGTTCTGTTTTATATGTTGGCATCGCAAATGTTCCACGATGCCGGCAGGATTCTTGACGAGCTCGAAAGATTCAAAATCCGTCACTTTTCGAGCTTTTCAAAAGAGCTGTCGCTGTCGCTTGAGTTTTCGATTGCCATGCTTAGTATGGTCGTAAGCATTGTGAACAAAGACGGCAAGATTTACATAGACTACGATGTGTATTCATCGTTTGAGGATACGTGCAGTCATATTATCTCGTGCACGAGGGAGGATGACGTTGGCGATTTTTACACATGGATAAATATGTTTGTGTACGAGGCGTGGAATTACGCATCATTCTTGATCTCCCAGAATCCAAGCGAGGTGAACGGTGAGGAGCGGCTTGAATACCTCGTGCTGTCGGTGCAAACTGGGAAAAAAGCATTGGAGTATGCCGATTTTCTAGAAGCGACCGACATTGTCAGGAACAATCACGATGCGGATGGCGTGCTCGCTCTTATCAGATCATATGTATCGAGGAATCTGTTCCTTGCGTACAGCGACTCCGAATTTATTGAGAGTAACGGCATCGACACCTCGGTTGAGCAGTACGATTATGCGTGGTGGTTGGAACAGGCGAAAAATCTGCGGTTTGATATGATGAACAACTACAAGGGGGTGCTTGACACTAAGCTGTACGATCATTTCCGAATCGAGTATTATTTAACAGTTTGCGAATATTTGAAATGCGCGAGCGGCAAACTTGATGCCATCAAGAGAAAGCGCTACAAGCATGGCATTGAAACATTTCTCAAGGAAATACGTCAGCAGCAGCGGGATGACAATGTCTATATTGATAAAATCGAGCTGCTGTCGACCGATGGCTGATTCTGGCGATAGCTGAAAATAGCGTCTTGTTTCGGGATCAACCCGCGGCGCGGTTAGGCAACAATAGAGTTTATTAC
>CANQGN010000144.1 GCA_947623215.1 uncultured Clostridia bacterium | reverse complement strand
CTCGAGCACCCGCAGGGTCAGCGAACCGAGCGAGAGAGTATCCCCCTCGGTAAAGGTATAGTCCGGCGTTAGGGCGGTTTGCTGCCCGCCCACCATAGAGGCGAGCGAAAAGGCGGCGTTAGACAGGCCGCAGGCGTCTTTCGGGTGAATACAAATGGCCGCGCCGGTCGCCTCTTTCACCGCGCGGGCGGCCAGCAGGTGGTCAAAATGCCGGTGGGTGAGCAAAATATAGCGCAGCGGGCCGGGCAAGCCTGCCAGGGCGGCGTTAAGCGCTTCGCCCGTAAAGCCGGGGTCGATAAGCAGGCTTTCGCCCTCGCTTGTAACAAGGTAGGTGTTATTGTCCATATTGCCGAGTTTCAGGGTTTTCAGGGTCATGATTTTTTCTTCCAATCGTCGGTATTAAGCAAAATGGTAACCGGGCCGTCGCAGGTAAGAGAAAGCTGCATATCCGCGCCAAACACGCCGGTTTGCACCGGCACGCCAAGACCTTTAAGGCGGCTGGCGTAGCGCAGGTAGAGGGCTTCTGCCTCCCCCGGGCGTTTGGCGGCCATAAAAGAGGGGCGGCGGCCGTGGCTGCAATCGGCACACAGGGTAAAGTTAGAAACCACCAGCGCTTCGCCCTGTACGTCTATAAGCGAGCGGTTCATTTTGTCATTGTCGTCAGAGAAAATGCGCAGCCCGGCGGTTTTTTCGGCTAGCAGGTCGGCCTGCTCCTCGCCGTCACCCTCGCACACGCCAAGCAGGACGGCCAGCCCCATGGCGGTTTGGGCCACGGTGCGGCCCTCTACCGCTACGGCGGCCGCTTTTACGCGCTGCAACACGGCAAGCACAGCGTCCCCTCCCCCTTTCTTTTTTAGTTCCCGGTACGGTCTACAGTAATCACGTCGCTGATTTTGTTAATGCGGGCAATAATGTTGTTTAGGTGCTCGGTGCCCTCGGCACTGACGGTAAAAATAATTTCGCAGTTGCCGTCTCGCGTGGTTTTGGCGTTAAGCGAATGCAGCGGCACCCGCATGGCGGTCAGCGCCAAAGAAATATCTGCCACCATAGAGGGGCGGTCAAGCCCCAGCACGTACAAGGTGGCCTTAAAGCTGCGCCCGGCAGAGGATGTCCAGTGGGCGGGCAGCCAGCGCTCGGGCTGCTCGCAGCTGCTCAGGGGCTTTGGTACGTTGGGGCAGTCGCGCTTGTGAATGGAAACGCCGTGGCCGCGGGTTACAAAGCCGATGATGTCGTCGCCCGGCAGCGGGCCGCAGCAGTTTGAGAAGCGAATGAGGCAATTGTCGATCCCCTCTACCACTACGCCGTCCGCCGCTTTGCGGGGGGCGCGGGCGGGCTTCATCTCCGGCGCGGGGGCGGGCTGCGCATGGCGAAAATGGGCGTTGTAATACTCCCGCACGCGGGGCATTAAGCGCGAGAGCAAAATGCCGCCGTAGCCTACGGAGGCGAAAAAGTCGTCTACCGAGTTACAATGGTAGGCCTTGGCAAAGTGCTCGTAAATCTCTTGCCGCTGGTCGTCGTTTAAGCCCACCAGATTGGTGCGGATTTCACGTTCCAGCAGCAGCTTGCCCTCGGCAATGTTTTCGTCGCGCTTCTCTTTTTTAAACCAGGCGCGAATTTTAGAGCGGGCCTCGCTGGTTTTGGCAATGTTCAGCCAGTCGCGGGCGGGGCCCCGCCCGGCCTGATGGGTGGTTAAAATCTCGATAATCTCGCCGTTTTTGACCTGATAGTCCAGCGGCACCATGCGGCCGTCTACCTTGGCGCCCACCATGCGGTTGCCCACCGCCGTGTGAATGGCGTAGGCAAAGTCTATAATGGTGGCGCCGTTTGGCAGGCTTACCACGTCCCCCTTGGGGGTAACCACAAACACTTCGTCCAGCGTTAAATCGTTTTTAATGCTGTTTACCAGTTCGTCCGCCTCGCCGGACTCGCGCTGGGCTTCCAGCAGCTGGCGAATCCACGAAAGCCGCTGCTCCATGTCGGAATCCTTGCCGGAGCGAATGCCCACCTTGTACTTCCAGTGGGCGGCAATGCCGAATTCCGCCGTGTGGTGCATCTCCCACGTGCGAATTTGCACTTCAAAGGGAATGCCCTTGCTCTCTATCACCGTGGTGTGCAGCGACTGGTACTGGTTTTGCTTGGGGGTAGAAATATAGTCTTTAAACCGGCCGGGGATGGGACGGAACATGTCGTGAATCATGCCCAGCACGTTGTAGCACTCGTTTACGGTGTCTACAATCACCCGCACGGCGTAAATGTCGTAAATTTCGTCAAAGCTTTTGCCCTGCATATACATTTTGCGGTAGATGCCGTGAATGGACTTGACCCGCCCCTCTATGTGGGTGTCTTTGCCAATGGCTTCGTCTACCTTTTGTTTGATTTTTTGCTCGATAGACTGCAAAAACTGCTGGCGCTCGTTTTTGCGCAGGGTAAGGGCGTTTAAAATATCGGCGTAGCCCACCGGGTCAAGCTGGCGAATGCAAAGGTCTTCCAGCTCCTCTTTTACGCCGCGAATCCCCAGCCGGTGGGCAATGGGGGCGTAAACCTCTATGGTTTCAAGCGAAATATCCCGCCGCTTTTGCTCGCGCAGCGAGTCGATGGTGCGCATGTTGTGCAGCCGGTCGGCCAGCTTAATAATAATAACCCGCACGTCCTGCGCCATGGCAAAAAGCATTTTGCGTAAGTTTTCCGCCTGCTGCTCTTCGCGCGAATAGTAGGGGATTTTCCCCAGCTTGGTTACGCCCTCTACCAGCAGGGCGACCTCTTTGCCAAAGAGCTTTTGAATGGTTTCGTTGGTGACCTCGGTATCTTCTACCACGTCGTGCAGCAGCGCCGCCACAATCGACTCGGTGTCCATACCAAGGTCAATGAGAATGAGCGCCACCTGAATGGGGTGCTCAATGTATGGTTCGCCCGAACGTCGGCACTGCCCCTTGTGGCATTCGGTGGCGTAGTTCAGCGCTTTTTCGATTAACGCGCCGTCGTAGCCGCCGTTTTTTTTGACAGCTTGCAGCAATTCGTCTCGTTTAGAGTGAAATTCCGTCATGACCCTTCACCGTACTTTTAGCAAGAAATCTCAGGCAAGCGCACGCAGCAGCGCACTGGTTGTTAAGTCAAATTTACCGGTAGGCGGGGTAAAGCGCAGGGTAAAAAAGTCGCCGTCGTAAGCGCGGGTGAGGCAGCCGAATTCCTCTAACACCGCAAGGGCGGTAAGCACCCGCCCAAAGGGCAGCCCCCCGCCCAGCCGCACCGGCAGCAACTCCGGCGGCAGGGTAAAGGCGGGGTTGGCGCGCAGGAAGCGAAACACCACCGCCAGCTCGTCCCGGTCGGGGCGCAGGCGGGCTTTTTCATCGGGCGAAAGTTCGTCCCCTTCCAGCAGCCGCTCAAACAGCAGGCCGTCGGAAATCAGCTCCGCCTCGCTTTGCTCTGACGGGCGAATGGCCTGCACCGCCAGGGTAACGGAGGGGCGGTCGCGGTAAAAGCCGAGGCGAAAGTCAAAGGCCACGTCTACCAGGTCGCCCGGGCGGTAAAAAAAGCGCTCGGCGGGGGCGGTAAATAAAAGGGCGGTGAGCACCTGTTCGTCTCGCTTTAAGGTAAGCCGCTGGCTGCGGCCGCCGCTCACCGGGCGCACAGACAAAAGCTCTAAGCGCATGATGGCAAACACCGGCGCGGGGTTGTCGCACCCATAAGGCTGTAGGGTTTGCACCGCCTTGGCCGTGCTCTCCCCCGCCCCCATGGGGCTTAGGCGGCAGTCTACCGTTAAGGTGGGCACCGGGCGGGTAGGCAGCGAGCGGGCGTAGGCGTTAATGGCCTGCCGAAAGGCCGCCACCTGCTCGGATGCGAGCGTAACCCCGGCGGCCAGCGTGTGGCCGCCAAACTGCTCTAAATGCCCCGAGCAGGCGGTAAGGGCGGCAAACATGTCGAACCCCTCTAAACTGCGGGCAGAACCCTTTGCCACCCCGCCGGTAGAAGAGAGCACCACCACCGGGCGGCCAAAGCGACGGCACAGCCGGGCGGCCACAATGCCCAGCACC
>CANQGN010000143.1 GCA_947623215.1 uncultured Clostridia bacterium | reverse complement strand
GTCGGAGCTGCCGGGGTCGGAGGCTTCGCTTATACCCCTTACGCCGCCAATGTTGCAGGAAACGCTTGCAATGAGCAGCGCTTCGCCGTGTACGCCCCGCAGGTTTTCTTCTATAGGCGAGCGCAGCGACAGGCTAACAAAGGCCAGCGTGCCCTGTGGAATTTCGTTTATCACTTCAAAGGGCAGCCGCAGCACCGGCCCGGCGGAGACAATGCCTTCTTCTGAAAGGGTGAGCGAGACGTCGTCGCCCCGCTCGCTCATGGTAACGGAACCGCCCGGGGCGGCGGGGCCCACCGCTACATCCTGCGGCACGGGGCGCAGGTAGGCGGCGTCGTACCCCATGTTAAAGCCGATAAAGCCCACGCGGGGTTCGGCGCTCTCTACGCTCACCTCCAGCACCACAATCTGCCCGGGAGCGCATTCTTCATAGGGAATATGAAATTGCAGCCGAACGGCGCCGGCGCCCTCTTCGTCGCCCTCGCACTCTACATAATACTGGTCGGTGCCAAACGCCTGCCACTGCTCCGACGTACCGGCGTAAATAATGCGAAAGCCTACCGAATCAAAGGCGTTGCGGGCGATTTTGGTAACGGTTACGGGAATGTGCAGCTCCCACAGCGCGTAGCCGGAGAATGCCAGCTCGCCGATTTCGGTTACGCTCTCCGGCAGGGTGTACGACCCCTCTCGCCCGGCGGGGAAGCAAACGAGCGTGCTGCCGTCTTTCGAGAACAAAATGCCGTCGTCTGCCTGATAAACCGGGTTTTCCTCTGCCACCGCAAAGCGCTGCAGGGCGTTGCAGCCCGAAAATGCGCCGGGGGTCACCTCCGTTACGTTGGCAGACAAGGTTACCTCCTGCAGTCCGTAGCAGTTTTCAAAGGCGGCGGGGCCAATGCACACCGTGGCGGCTACCGGCTCGTACCGGAAGGTAACGCTTTGCAGCGAGCTGCAAAAGGTAAAAGCACATTCGCCAATGGTCAAATTGCCGCTTTCTATGGTAAGCGTTTGCAGCTGCTCGCAGCCCTGAAAGGCGTATGCGCCAATTTGGCGAACGCCAACAGGCAGGGTGAGGTCGGTCAGCGCCTGGCACTGCGAAAAGGCGTTGGCGCCAATGGTGATGACGTTCATGGAGTCCGCGTCGCCCGCAAAGGTAAAGCTCTCTAAGGCGTGGCACCAGCCGAAGGCGTTTTCGCCAATGGTTACGTTGCCACTATTCAGCGTAACCTGCCCCAGGCGCTCGCAGCCGTCAAAGGCGGCGTTGCCAATGGTGCGGGTGTAGGCCGGTAAAGACAGCTGCTCTAACGCCGAGCAGTAGGCAAAGGCCAGCTCGCCAATATGCAGCTCGTCGTCTTTACCCGCCGGTGGGGCAAAGGTGAGGGTTTGCAGGGCGTCGCAAGAGGTAAAGGCTTCGTTGCCAATAGTAAGCTTAGTGCTTTGCACCGTTACCTGCCGCAGCTGCGGGCAGTAGTAAAAGGCCCCGGGCCCTACCGCGCCCACCGTGGCGGGCAGCACAATTTCTTCTATATTGCTGTTTGCTAACGCCCAACCGGCAATGTCCAGCGTGTCGGGGCGCAGGGTGCACCGGCCGGTGGGCTCGTCGGCAAAGGCCAGCAAATGCCGGCCGCAGTAAATGGGGCCGTCTGCCTGCTCGTACTGCCGGTTCATGTATTCCGTATTTTCAAATGCGCCGGCGCCAATGAGAATCGGCCGGTCGGGCAGAGAAATCTCCGCTAAAGCAAGGCAGCCCCGAAACGCCCATTCGCCAATTTCTTCTACCTCGTTAGAGAAGGTAACCTGCTGTAGCGCCTCGGCATTGTTAAAAGCATAAGAGCAAACGGTTTTTACCCCGTCTGGCAGGCGGTAGGCGGTATCCGCCCGGGCGGCGGGGTAGGCGATGAGCGTTTGCCCGTCTTTGGTAAAGAGCACGTTCTCTTTGACAAGGTAAGAGGGGTTATTCGGGTGCACGGCAATAGAAGCGAGGGAATGGCAGCCCTGCAGCGCCTCCTCCCCCAGCGTTTGCAGCGCGGCGGGCAGGGTAAGCCGGGTGAACCCGCAGCAGGCTAAGGCGCTTTTGCCAATGCTTTGCAGCGAGTCGGGCAGGGTTAAATCGGTCAGCGCACTGCAATCCAAAAAAGCCTCGTCGCCAATCTCGGTTAAAGCGGCGGGCAGGGTTACGCCGGTTAAGCTTCCGCAGGCCATAAAGGCCTGTTCCGCAATGGCGGTCACCGACCCCGGCAGGGTATACGTCCCCGCCCGGCCGCTGGGGAAGGTGTGCAGGGTTTTACCGTCTTTGGTAAGCAGCACGCCATCCGGCGACTGGTAGGCCGCGTTGCCCGGCTGTACGGTAATGGTTTGCAAGGCGGAGCAGCCGCGAAAGGCCCCCGGCGCAATGCTTTCTACCGATGCGGGAATGGTGATTTGCGGCAGGCTGTCGCAATCCCCAAAAGCGCCCGCGGCAATTACCCGCACCGTCTCCGGAATTTCTACTTCCGTAATTTCGTCACAGCAATTAAAGGCATAATTAGACAGCTCTTCTACCGGCAACCCCCCCAGCGTTTGGGGAATGCGCAGCACGGTGCCTTGCAGCAATTCGAGTTCTACGCCGTAAACGGAGGCGTATTCGTGGCCGTCGTCTGCCTGCTCTACATAGTAGTCAAACGGGCCTTCCTGCTCCGCTGCGGCGGGCAGGGCGGTAAAGCAGCCAAAGGCCAGCAGCAATGCCAGCGCCAGCGCCGCCAGCCGCCGAAGGGGGTGTCGATTCATAGTGGACTCTCCTTTTGTGTGTTGGTTGTGTGTTTCATATTGCCGCCGCCGAACAAACGGCGGGCCGTGTATGATTGTAGTATATTTTACAGAAATTGTCAAGAAGAAAATTTGGCAGACAAAACCCCCGCCCTGCCAAACCGGGGCGGGGGCAATGGGTTTTTGCGTTTTAACCGTTTGATAATTGCCTGTGAATGGCGGCGGCGGCTTTTTTGCCCGCCCCCATGGCCAAAATGACGGTGGCGGCGCCGCTTACGGCGTCGCCCCCCGCGTAAACCATGCGGCGGGTGGTCAGGCCGTCTTCGTCTGCCACCAGGCAGCCCCGGCGGTCGGCTAGGAGTCCCGGGGTGGTGGTGCGAATAAGCGGGTTGGGAGAGGTGCCGATGGCCATAATCACGCAGTCTACCGGCAGGGTAAAGACCGAACCCTCTTTTACCACCGGGCGGCGGCGACCGGAAGCGTCCGGTTCGCCCAGCTCCATTTCGGTGCATTCTATGCCCGTTACGGCCTTGTGCTCGTCCCCCAAAATGGCGGTGGGGTTACACAGCACCTTAAAGTCAATGCCCTCTTCCATGGCGTGCTCTACTTCTTCTTTGCGGGCGGGCATTTCGGCCAGCGAGCGGCGGTAAACCACCGTGACCTCCGCCCCCAACCGGCGGGCGCAGCGGGCGGCGTCCATCGCTACGTTGCCGCCGCCCACCACCGCCACCCGCTTTACGGGGGCGAGCGGCGTGTCGCTTTCCGGTTCATAGGCTTTCATTAAATTCACGCGGGTTAAAAATTCATTGGCCGAGTAAACGCCCTTATAATTTTCGCCCGGAATGTTCATAAAGCGGGGCAGCCCCGCGCCGGTGGCGATGTACACCGCCTCGTACCCTTCGTCAAACAGCTCGTCTACCGAGGTGAGCTTGCCCACCACGGCGTTGGTCTCTATGGTAACGCCAAGGGCTTTTAACCCCTCAATCTCTTGCTGAACAATGGCCTTGGGCAGCCGGAATTCCGGAATGCCGTACACCAGCACGCCGCCGGGGGTGTGCAGCGCCTCCAGCACCGTTACGGCGTAGCCCAGCCGGGCTAAATCGCCGGCGCAGGTAAGGCCGGAGGGGCCGGAGCCCACCACCGCTACCCTGTGGCCGTTTGGCTGGGGGCGTACCGGCGGGGCGGGGTTCGCCGCGTTGTGGCGGTCGGCCACGTACCGCTCTAACCGACCGATGCCCACCGGGTCGCCTTTGATACCCCGCACGCAGTTTTTCTCGCACTGGCTTTCCTGCGGGCAAACCCGG
>CANQGN010000142.1 GCA_947623215.1 uncultured Clostridia bacterium | reverse complement strand
GGTTTGGTACTCCTGCTTCCAGTTTTCTATCTGGTTTACGCAGCGGCGGGGGTATTCGTCCAGCGGAATATGGTAGAGCTCTATCAGCTCCGGGTAGCGGCTTTTGATGTAAAACATGTTATACTCCGCGTTGTGCTCGCTCGACTCGGTGCAATAGTACCCGAACCGGCGAATATAGTCCAGCCGCACGCGGTCGTTGCACTCCGGCCGCTCCATTACCTCCGCCGCCCTGGCCCGCACGGCGGGGTAGAGGTCATGCCCGTCTTTATCGCGCAGCTCTAACAGCCAGCCCATGTGGTTAATGCCGGCAATCAGCTCTTTGCGGCCGGGCAGGGCGTCCTCCATACCCAGCTCGCGCAGCAAATAGTCGGTGCAGGCCTGTACGCTGTGGCAGAGCCCCACCGTGGCAATGCCGGTGTAGCGCTGTAGATAGCCGCTTAAAATGGCCATGGGGTTGGTGTAGTTTAAAAAGAGGGCGTTCGGGCAGACTTCTTCCATATCCGCCGCAAAGTCGGCCAGCACCGGAATGGTGCGCAGCCCCCGCATAATGCCGCCAATGCCCAGCGTGTCGCCAATGGTCTGGCGCAGGCCATATTTTTTTGGCACTTCAAAGTCTAGTATGGTAGCGGGGTCGTAGAGCCCTACCTGAATGGCGTTTACCACAAAGTCCGCCCCCCGCAGGGCGGCTTTGCGCTGCTCTACCCCAAGGTAGCACTCTATGCGCCCGTGCCCGCCTTTGGCGGCCCGCATGGCCTCTAAAATGGTTTGGCTTTCTTTTAAGCGCACGCCGTCAATATCATACAGCGCAAACACGCTGTCGCGCAGCGACTCGGTACACAGGCAGTCGCCAATTACGTTGCGGGCAAACACCGTGCTGCCCGCCCCCATAAAGGTAATTTTCATAGCGGCAGATTCCCCCTTGCGGTTGTTACCGCCATTGTAGCATATTTTTGGATGATTTGCAAGACGCTCTTCGTCGGTTTATACAAAAAACCCGCCGCCCGGGGGAAAGAATCCGGGCGGCGGGGGCAAAGGTTGCCGGGAATGCGCGTTACGAAATGGCCGGGGCGAGGTAGTTGACGGTATAGCTGTAAATGTTGGCGCCCATACCGCCGGTGTTGCCGTGCTCGGGGTCAAACATATAGCAGCTTCTCACCCGCACGTACATACTCTTGGCGCCGGTCGACTCCTGATAAGCGGTAGAGGCGACCATTATGGTGGTGCGGGGGGCGTTGGGCGGCCCGATTTGGGAGTAGTCCTCTACCGTTATCCAGTTCAGATCATCGTCAAACGCGACTTCTACAATGTAATTGCTGATGATGTCCAGCGTCATGCTGGCTTGCAGGTACTGCTGCAAGTCGATTTTCCAGATAACGTATTTGAATTCGTCCGGCGTGGCGTGGTCGCAGAAGTAGCAGCCGTCGTTGGTGCGGCAGTCCGCTTCGAACAAAAACGGATCGTTCGGCTTGCTTTTTGTGTTGCACTTATGAGAAATGGTTTCGTTTACAAACTCGGTGGGCAGCTGCACAAACTCGTCGCCCCACTCTACCGTAACGGTCACCGGGTCGGCAACGTCCGGCATGGTTACGTTCAGCAGCAGCGCACCGTTGTCTTCATCCCACGCGGTGGTAGCGGTGGCCGCCTTGCCAGAGAGGGTTTGGGCGGTTACGCTTTGGGGGTAGCGGCCGTTGCCAAACAGCATAGAGGCCGCAACCGAGCCGGTGGGGGCGGCAATGGTAAACACGGTTTTCTCTGCCGTTTCGGTGCGCTCCGCCATTTCGCTGCCGCCGGTAAAGGCCAGCCGGGGGGTGGCGGCGTTGGCCGCTTCGGTTACGTCTGCATACAGGGTGGGTTCCCACCGGGGCACGGTAGAGCCGCCGGGCACCACCCGCAGCGTAGAGTCAAACAAATCCAAATAGGTGCGGTCGGCGGCGGTTTGGTGCACCGCCGTGCTGTAGTAGGCAAGGTAGTTTTCGCGAATGGCGGCTAAGGTATCGCAGGGGTGATACTCGGTTTTGGAGCCCTTCAGCGCCAGCTCGGCCAATTGCGAAATCAGCGAGCAGCCGGTCTCGCTTTCGGCATAGTAGTGCGAGGGCAGGCCTACCACCGTTACCTTGCCGGAGCCGGCGGTGGCGGTAAAGCCGACGGTTTGGCCCGCTACGGTTAAGAAGGGGGTCATGCCGCTGCCCGAGAAGGCGTGGGTTTTGACCGCAAAATCGGCCGAAACAGAGGCTAAATCGTCCAGCGGGCTGCCGGAGAGAACGGGGGCCGACCCGGCCGCAACGCCGGTGGTTACCGTAACGCCGCTAAGGCCCAATTCGCCCAGCAAATGCTGCAGGGGGGTGGTGTTTTCTTTGCTCCACCACACCTCGCTCATGTGGGCAAAGGGGTCGTCGCCGCACAGGGTGAGCAGGCGGCCGCCGGCCTTTACCCAGGCGGCGAGCACTTCGTTTACCGTTTTGCTCAGCGGTTTTATGGCGTCGTAAGGCAGGATGATTAAGTTCACGTCGCTTAACTGGTCAACGGAGGTAAGATTGTCTAAAAAGACCGTTTCGACCGGCACGCCCTCGTTTTGCAGCTGCATAAACACCGCGCTGTAGGCGCCGCGGGCGTCTACCCGGGCGGAGTCGTCTGACCCCGGGGCTTTTTGCCAGCCTACAGTGTCTGACAAGGCGAGCGCCACGCCGGGGGTGCCGCCGTAAAGGGTAACCCCCTTGCCGCCGATGTCGTTAAACATTTTGTTTACGCTCAGCTGCACGGTTTTGTATTTGGTGCCGGAGTAGTAGAAGGAGCGGTCGGGCCAGATGTTAGACTGGAAGGAGGAGGTGTCGTCTTGCATCAGCGCGGCGACGACCGTGTTGTGCCAGCACTCTTCCATTTGCTCGCGGTTGAGGGTAGAATCGTCTGACGCCGCGTCTTCCAGCAAAAAGAGCGACTGGTCGTCTCGCAGCATTTCGCCGTAAGTGCTGTAAGAATAGAGCGAATCAAAAAACGGATTGCTGACGCTTTGCCCCGCAAAGGGGAAGGTTTGGCGCACGTCGTCTGTCCAGCTTTGGCCAATCAGGCCGTCAATTTTCTCCAGCCCCAGCCAGCGGCCGGCGCCGGGTAGCACGCGGTGGTTGCAGTAGTTGAGCAGGGCGTGAGAGGTAATGTACACCTTAATGGTGGGGTCGTACTCTTTAATGCGGGTCGAAAGGGTGTCGAAGGCGTCGTAAACCAGCTCGTTTTTGAGCGACTGGAAGCGCCACATGGCGTCTACCGAGGTGTTGGGGTCTACAAACTCTTCGCCGTATTTTTCGCGGTAACAGTCTTTTAACCCGTCGCAGTAGCCGTCATAGGTGCATAAACCCGCTTCTTCATACACCACTACCTTGGCGCCGAGGTCTAAAAAGCGCTTGGTGAGCGCCCACTTGTACTCTACGTAGTCCGGGCCGGTTACCATTTTATACTTGGGGTTACCGGCGACGGTGGTGCCGGCGGTTATGGGGGTACCGTCGGCGGTGTGGCTGACCCAGCGCATGGGGTCGCCCTTACCGTTTTCTTCGCTCCAGCCTTCTACAAACTCGCCGCTGTCCCAATGGGTGCCCATCATAATGCCAAACACGGTATCGTCTGCATAGGTTCCTTTGTCTGACCAGGGCAGGGTGGCAAGGTTGGTGCCGCGGTCGTTGTAGGTGTGGTAGAGCACGCAGTCCAAGTCTAAGTCATAGGCCGCGCTGTACATGGTGTTGGTTTGGGTAAGGGTTTGAATGTCCGGGCTGGACCAGGTGGGGGCCTCCGTTACCGTTTCGTAAGCCGAAACGTTGTTCAACCCCGGAATGGTCGTCATGTCGGCGGGGGTTACGGGCGGGTTTTCCGGTTCCGGGTCGACTTCGCCCATGGTAAAGGAGACGCCGACGGGCAGTTCCTCTACCTTTTTGACCGCCAGGCGCAAAATCCACAGCGCGTCGGCGGCGTTTACGGTAGAGGAATCGTCTACGTCTGCGGCGATTTTCCCCCGGTCGTCCAGCGTGGATTTGCCCACGGCGGCGCGCAGCACCAGCAGGG
>CANQGN010000141.1 GCA_947623215.1 uncultured Clostridia bacterium | reverse complement strand
TGCACGCCGAGCATTTAGAGGCAGTGCACGGCGTGGGGCCCCACACCATCAGCGTGCCGCGGGTCAAACGGGCGGACGATATTGACCCGGATGCCTTTGACGGCGGCATCAGCGACGAAATATTTGAAAAGCTCATTGCCGTTATTCGCATTGCGGTGCCCTACACCGGCATGATTATTTCTACCCGAGAAACAAAAGAAGTCCGCCGCCGAGCGCTGGAGCTGGGGGTTTCGCAAATCAGCGGGGCCTCGCGCACCAGCGTGGGGGGCTACTGCGAAGAGGAACCGGAAGAGGAAGATTCCAGCCAGTTTGAGGTAAGCGACCGCCGCACGCTGGACGAAGTGGTGCGCTGGCTGATGGAGCTGGGCTACATTCCCTCTTTTTGCACCGCCTGCTACCGCGAGGGCCGCACGGGCGACCGCTTTATGTCGCTGCTCAAGGCGGGGCAAATTCAAAACTGCTGCCACCCCAACGCGCTGATGACCCTAAAAGAGTTTTTGTGCGACTACGCCTCGCCCCCCACCCGCGCGGTGGGCGACGCGCTGCTGCAAAAAGAGCTGCAAAACGTGCCGAACGAAAAGGTGCGGCGTATTACCGCCGAACGCTTGCAGGCAATTGAGACCGGCAGCAGAGATTTTCACTTTTAAACCGCCCCAACCCAAAGGAGGAGAACCCATGAGTTTGCAATCCACCCCCCGCTCCGGCCGGGTACACGTCGGCTTTTTTGGGCGGCGCAACGCGGGCAAGTCCAGCGTGGTAAACGCCGTAAGCGGGCAAATGCTCTCGGTCGTCTCGCCCGTTAAGGGCACCACCACCGACCCCGTGTACAAGGCCATGGAGCTGCTGCCCCTCGGCCCGGTCATGCTAATGGACGCGCCGGGGTTTGACGACGAGGGCGACTTAGGCCAGCTGCGGGTAGCAAAAGCCCGCGAGGTGCTGGCCAAAGCCGACCTGGCGGTGCTGGTAGCCGCCGCCGGCCGCCCGCTGGACGCCGCCGAGCGGCAGTTTTTAACCCTTTGCCAAGCGCGGGGGCTGCCCGCCCTTACGGTTTACAACAAGTGCGACCTTACAGAAAAGCGCCCCGAACCGGCGGGTGACGCCGCCCTGTATATCAGCGCCAAAACGGGGGAAGGAATACCGGAGCTCAAAGCCCGCATTGCCGCGCTGGCCCCCGCCGCGCTGGCCCCCGCCCCCCTGCTGGAGGATTTGGTGGCCCCCGGCGCGGTGGTGGTGCTGGTCACCCCCATCGACTCCGCCGCCCCCAAGGGCCGCATGATATTGCCCCAGCAGCAAACCCTGCGCGCGCTGCTCGACGTAGGCGCCCTGTCGCTGACCGTGCAGCCGGCCGAGCTGCCCGCCGCTCTCTCTGCCTTGCGCCAGCCCCCCGCGCTGGTCATTACCGACTCGCAGGCTTTCGGCCAGGTGGCCGCCGCCCTGCCGCAGGAAATACCGCTTACCTCGTTTTCTATTTTAATGGCGCGGCATAAAGGCTTTTTAAAAACGGCGATAGAAGGGGCGGCAGCGCTCTCGCGCTTACAAACCAACGACCGGGTGCTCATTGCCGAGGGCTGCACCCACCACCGCCAGTGCGAAGACATTGGCACCGTAAAGCTGCCGGGGTGGATTCGCTCTTTCACCGGCAAAAAACCCCGCTTTACCTTTACCTCCGGCGGCGAATTCCCCACAAGCCTTGCCGACTACGCGCTGGTGATTCACTGCGGCGGGTGTATGCTCAACGCCAAAGAGGTGCAAAGCCGCATGGCCCTCGCCCGTGCGCAGGGGGTGCCCTTTGTCAACTACGGGGTGGCCATTGCCCAGCTGCACGGCATTTTGGTGCGCAGTCTTTCGCTTTTTCCGGATTTACAGGCCATACTACAACAGAAAGGAGGCGACCGCTGACATGGCAGAAGAAACCCGTGTGGCCATTCTCTCTATTTTGGTAGACAGCGACGAAAGCGTAGAACCCCTAAACGCCCTGCTGCACGACTACCGCCGGTATATTTTTGGCCGAATGGGCCTGCCCTATCGCCAAAAAGACGTGTGCGTGATTTGCGTAGCGCTGGACGCGACGGGCGACGTGATTAACTCGCTGGCCGGTAAAATCGGCCGACTGCCCGGCGTAACCGCCAAAACCATCACCACCGCCCACTAACCGACCAAAACAAAACGCCGCCCGGGGAATGCGCATTCTCCGGGCGGCGTTTTTGTACGATTTTAGTTTTGGAAGAAAATCTGCTGGCCGCTGCGCAGCGGGTAAACGGCCAAATCCTCGCCGTCCAGCGCTTCGCGGTGCATGTCTACGGCGGTAATTTGGCTGTTCTCGTAGGTGGTGTAGTAGTAAATCCCCCGCGCCGTGTTGCAGCAAGAGGAATAAATGGTGTACTCATAGCCGTTTTCCACCTTACAGCAGCCCTTTTGCTGGGCGACCGAGGCCAAAATGTGGAAAAACTGGCTGACGCTCTCTTCTTCCGACTCGCCGCAGCGGGAATTCGCAAGGGTAAAGGCCGCTTTAATAAAACGGGAGGATGAGGATAAATCCCCCGGCAGGCCCAATCCGCCCATGCCGCGGCTGTAGCGGGCAAGCGGCAGCGCGGGGGCAAAGCGATTGTCCGGGTCGGCGGGCGAGAGCGCCATAAAATCGTTCAGCCGGGTCATGTGATAGGGAAAAACCGGGTTGTTGGTCAGCACCCCCACCGGGTTGTCGTAAACCTTCAGCCCCTCCGCCACCGGTTCTACTACCAGGCACTCGGTGCGGTCGGCAATCAGCCAGTGCAAGGGAGAAGCCGGCAGCTGCTCGCTGAAATCGGCCGCCAGCAAACTCATATTCGCCAGCTTTTTCCGCACGGCGGCGACCGAGTCGCAACTGGCGAGCAGGTAGGGAATGAATTCAAAGGAGGCCACGTTATCCGCCCCCGGCCGGTGGGGCAAATAGGCCGCGTTGCCGGGAAAATTCAGCCCCGCCACGCTTAACCCCTTTTCATTGGTGGCGTCGTAATACAGCGGGGTGTTTTGCTGCACAAAGGCCATGCCAATCATGGCGTAGTGCTCGCGCAGCTCCCCCATTTCGCGAAAAGCGAAGGGGAAGTGCCGCGGGGTTACGGTTACGCACTGGTTGTAGGCGAACTCATAGTCTAAATTGCGGCCAAAGTAATGGTCGCCGGACAAAAAGGAAAGTGCGGTACACATGGTTTCAGCCTCCCAAAAAAGCAAGAAAAGACAAGAGAAGAATCAGCCCTCGGCCGGTCGGCCGGGCAGCAGCTTTACCAGCTCCAGCAGCAGCGCGGGGGCGAGCGATAACAGCGCCATGGCCATTTGCTGCGAGGCGGTAAGGGCGGTAAAGCCGAACAGACTTTGCAGCGGCGCAAGCGTCAGCGCCCCGGCCAGCAGCAGCCCCATAAGCAGGGCAAACAAAACCAGCGCCACGTTAAACCGCCGCCGCCGAAAAGCCAGCAGCGAGTAGGGCGAGCGCACCGAAAAGGCGCAAAGCAATTGCGAGTAGCCCAGCACCCCGGCCGCCATGGTCATACCGGCGGGGGAACCGGCCCCCTGCCCCAGCCCAAAGCCGATTAAGGCGGCCAGCGCCGGCAGCAGCCCCTGCAGCAGGGTAACGGTACCGGCGGCGCGGGTAAACAGCCCCCCCGCGCGGGCGGGGGCCGCCAGCGTAACGGTAGAGGGGCGCTCTAACCCCACGGCGGGGATGAGCAGCAGGGCAAAAAGCAAATGCAGCACCGGCAGCAGCACGGCGGCAAAAGAGAGAGCGCAGCCCAGCGAAAAGCGCAGCGCCTTGCAAATATTCTCATACACGCTGCGCCCGGCGCCCACGCCCCACAGCATGGTAGAAAAGCGGTCGTCTTCTACCGTTACGCCGGCGGCCTGGGCAGCCACGTTGGCGCCGCTGCCCATGGCGCAGCCCACGTCTGCCGCCCGCAGCAGCGGCAAATCGCCCGCGCTGTCGCCGGTAGCGGCTACCACCTCGCCCTGGCTTTGCAAGGTTTCTACCACCCGGCAGCGGTCGGCCGCCGTAAGCCGCACAAACACGCTGCACCGGCGGGCGCACGTCG
>CANQGN010000140.1 GCA_947623215.1 uncultured Clostridia bacterium | reverse complement strand
TTGAGGGGTTTTGCAGCGGCGGGGGCATTGCCCGCCTCGCCCGCATGGTGGTAACCGAGCGCTTTCAGCAGGGGCTTTCCTGCTCCTTTTGCCCCACCGAGCAGGAGCTGGATACTATCACCGCCAAAACGGTGGGCGAGGCGGCCGCGGCGGGCGACCCTACGGCGCTGGCAATTCTGCGCCAAAGCGGGCGGCAGCTGGGGGCGGCGCTCGCATTGCTGGTAGATTTGTTAAACCCGGAGGTTGTGGTCATCGGCAGCATTTACGCCCGGCAAGAAGAACTGCTGCGGCCCCCGGCCTTAGAGGTGCTAACGGCAGAGGCCCTGCCGGGCGCCGCGCAGGCCTGCCGGGTGGTACCGGCGGCGCTGGGCGAGCAACTGGGCGACGTAGCCGCCCTCAGCATTGCCTTAAACGGCCTGCGGCAATAGCTTTTTCACCAAAGGGTAAGACCACCGGCCATGCCGGTGGTCTTGGTTTTTGTGCGAGGGTGAGACTTTTTGCCCCTTCATTCGTTTAAGAAGTAAAAGGACTGCCAGGAAAGAGGGGGGAAGCCAATGGACAGCGGCGCCAAAAGCTACCGCCGGTTTTGCACCGGCGACGATCAGGGGTTAGCGGAACTGGTAAGCGCCTACAAAGACGGCTTAACGCTTTATCTCAACGGCTTTGTGCAGAATATCGGGGTGGCCGAGGAGCTAATGGAAGAAACCTTTTTTAAGCTCATCACCAAACAGCCGCGCTTTCAGCCCAAATACGCCTTCAAAACCTGGCTTTACACCATCGGCCGCAACGTGGCGATTGACTATTTGCGGCATACCGCCAAAGCCCCCCGCCCGGCGCCGCCGAACCAAGAGCAGGCGCGGCAGGCGGAATGCGACTCAGAGCGGCTTTACCTTATGGAGGAGCGAAAAATCGCCCTCCACCGGGCGCTGAAAGAGCTGCCCGCCGACTACCGGCAGGCGCTTTGGTTGATTTATTTTGAGGGCTTCTCCCCCGCCGAGGCGGCGGCCGTGATGAAAAAGACCGCCCGGCAGATGAAAAACCTCGTCTACCGCGCCAAAGGCGCCTTAAAAACCGAATTGGTAAAGGAGGGGTTTGGCGATGAAGAGCTGTGAAGAAGTAACGCGCGACCTGCTGGCACGCCGCGACCAATACAGAGCAGAGCAAAAAATAAAACGCAAAAAAGCGCTGGGCGCGGCCGCCTCGCTCGCCTGCCTTACGCTGGCGGCGGCGCTGGGGGTTTTGGTCTGGCAGGGCGGTCGGCTTATGGTGCCGCCCCTCTCCGCGCCGAGCGTTAGCAGCGTGCTTTCCGCTCCTCAAAATGAACGGAGCGATTCTTCCCCGGGTGGGGGGAGCAATCCCGCTGCTGCTTCCTCCACCGGCAGCAGCAAGGCCGCCCCTGCGCCGTCTGCTGCCTCTCGCCCGCCCGCTTCTTCCCTGCCCTCCGCTCTCCCTTCGTCCTCCCCCGTCGGCGGTATTACGTCCGGCGACAGTCCGAGCGGCAATTCGGGGCAAAATCCGGGCGGCAATTCGGGCGGCAATCCGTTGGCCGAACATGCCACCCAGCCGGTGAGTTACAGCGAAGCGAAAGCGCTCTTCGGCTACCCTATCGTCGAATGCTTGGACGAGAACTTTGAGGGCTATTCCATTGGCGTGGTCAGCCAAAACGGCAGCGTGCGGCGTTACAGCGAGGTCGTTTACACCTTTACAAACGGCTTTCGCATTACCCTGTTTAACCAGTCGGTCGCGGTTTTGTATTTTGGCGGCGATGAGAATTACGCGAAAAAAGTGGACTACCGCGGCCATACCTTTTGGGTAGACGAGCACGCCAGCGCCGACGATGCGCAATTTTATATTCGCATCGGGTATTTTCCAACGCAGGATAGCGGCCTGTGCTACGTCGCCGACGTAACGAACGAAGCGCTCCCCCAAACCGACGTGCTGAACGCGATGCTGCGGTTAGAAATCCAATAACCGGCAGGGGAACCCCTTTTCGATACGGGTTCCCCTGCCGGTTTATCCAAAACGATGCATTTTTCCGCTTGCCGATAGTCCAAAACGATGCATTTTTTCACCTATCAACACTCCAAAATGATGCATTTTTTAAGCAAACGATAGTCCAAAATGATGCATTCTCTCTTGACGATACCCCGAAACCGTGCTATACTAAACCACGTTCGGAGGTAGTTCGTATGCTGAAACGAAAGATGTATCAATATTTGCTGGACTGGAAGCAGAAAAAAGAAAAAGAATGCCTGCTGATAAAGGGCGCCCGCCAAACCGGCAAGACCTTTATTGTAGAGGCCTTCGGCAAAAACGAATACCGATGCTTTGTAGAAATCAATTTTTTGCAAACGCCGAGGCTAAGGGAAATCTTTGCGGGCGATTTATCGGCAGACGAAATTTATAAGCGCATGAGCGCCCACTTGCCCGGAACCAAATTTGCCAAAGGCAGCACGTTGATTTTTCTGGACGAAATTCAAAAATGCGCGCAGGCCAGAACGGCGCTGAAATTTCTCGCAGAAGACGGGCGGTACGACGTCATCGCCTCCGGTTCGCTGCTGGGGCTGCATTACGGGCAGGATGCGGACGACGAAGTGGAAGAAGTGGAATCCATACCGGTGGGGTTTGAGCGGCAAGTTGTCATGTATTCCATGGACTTTGAAGAATTTTTGTGGGCCTGTGGGTACGAAGCGGATACCATAGCCTACCTGCGTTCATTTTACGAAAATAAAGAAAAAGTGCCCGCCGACCTCAACGAGAAATTCCAAAGCCTTTTTCGGGAATACATGGTGGTGGGCGGTATGCCGGAGGCCGTGCAAAAATTTGTGAACACCCACAATTACGATGAAGTGCAAATGATACAGGAGAAAATTCTCGCATCGTATGACGACGATATTGCAAGCCACGCCAAAGGTGCCGAAAAGGTAAAGGTGCGGGCGTGCTACGACAGTCTGCCCCGGCAGCTGGCAAGAGAAAACAAAAAATTCAAGTATTCAGAGGTTGAAAAGCGCGGCAGTGCCCGAAAATTCGGCGACAGCATTACCTGGCTGGAAGATTCCAATCTGGTGCACGTCTGCCGCAACGTGTACGAACCCTATCTGCCGCTGACCGCCAACGCCAAAAACGAAGAATTCAAGTTGTACCTGAACGATACGGGCTTGCTGCTTGCCAAATACGGTATGCAGACCAAGCTGGCCGTTTTAACGAAAAAAATACGGGGAAACGCCAAAGGCGGCATTTATGAAAACGTCATTTCCGAAATGCTGATGAAGCGCGGGTACAACCTCCATTATTACCGCACGCAAAACAGCTCTATGGAACTGGAATTTTTAATAGAGAAAGAAGGCGAGGTGGTGCCCATAGAGGTAAAGGCTGGCAATTCGTCTACCGCTTCGCTTAACCACTACGCGGCGACCTTTCGCCCCTCTGCTTGCTACAAGCTGATTGACGGAAACGTTGGCGCAGCAGGCGGTAAAATCACCCTGCCGCACTACATGGCCATGTTTCTTTAAAGCGACCCCCGGTTGCAGCCTAACCGCCCCGCTTTTCCCCTATTTCCCCCCTACCGGCCGAACCACAACCGCCGCTGTTTTTCATACGGCTCGCGGGTGACGGTAAGCAGGCGGTAACCCAGCGGCTCTAAGGCGCGGCGGAGCGTTTCGTCCGGTATGGGTGCCTCCGCCACCACCACCGTTTCGCCCGTTTTGCAGCAGGACTTCGCCTTTTTCACCCCGCTTACCCCGCGCAGGGCGTCGTTTACGTGGCTTTCGCACATGGCGCAGTGCATTCCGTCTATTTTCAGGGTTATTTTTTCCATGATTTGCTCCTCCTTCTTTGCCCGGCGGCCGCTTCTCCAAAAAGTTAGCTGCAGCTAACCGCACGGCCCTGCAAAAGCCGCCCCATGGCGGCCGCTTCTTTTATCGCTCTTATTGTACCACCGGCGGGGGAATTTGTCAACCAGGCAAAGGCGACCAAAGCGGCACACCGCGCAAAAATGTAGATTTGTCAATGATGTGAGACCGGAAAATCGGAAGAGTATGTTGTGGAGTGTGGGATGCTGACGGAG
>CANQGN010000139.1 GCA_947623215.1 uncultured Clostridia bacterium | reverse complement strand
TCGCCGGGGTTACCCAAGCCCACCAGCAGCATGTGCACCCCGCCGGCGGCGCGGCCAAAAAAAGGCGCCACGGCTTACACCCCAAACATGGTAGACATGGGCTTGTCTTCATAAATGCGCTCTATGGCCTCGGCAAAGACCGCGCCCACCTGCAGGGTGGTAATTTTGTCAAGCTGCTTTTCGGGGGGCAGGGGCACGGTGTCAAGCAGCACCACTTCGCGAATGACGCTGTCGCGAATGCGCTCTATGGCGGGGCCAGAGAGCACCCCGTGGGTGGCGCAGGCGTACACCTCTTTGGCGCCGCCTTTTTCCATAAGCGCGGCGGCGGCGTTGCAGAGGGTACCGGCGGTGTCGATCATATCGTCTACCAAAATCACGGTTTTATCCCGCACGTCGCCGATGATGTTCATCACCTCGCACACGTTGGCCTTTTGGCGGCGCTTGTCTACAATGGCAATGGGGGCGTCTAACCGCTGGGCAAAGTTGCGGGCGCGGGTAACCGAACCAAAGTCGGGCGAGACGACCACCAGATCCTCTGACCGGTCGGCAAATTTTTGGGCAAAATAGGGGGCCAGCAGGGGAACGCCCAGCAAATGGTCCACCGGAATGGAAAAGAAGCCCTGAATTTGCGGGGCGTGCAGGTCCATAGTGAGCACCCGGTCGGCGCCGGCGGTGGTAATTAAATCGGCCACCAGCTTGGCAGAAATGGGGTCGCGCGCCTTGGCCTTACGGTCCTGCCGGGCGTAGCCAAAGTAGGGCATTACCGCCGTAATGCGGTTGGCAGAGGCGCGGCGCATGGCGTCCATTAAAATCAACAACTCCATTAAGTGGTCGTTGACCGGGTTGCAGGTTGATTGAACGATGAAAACGTCCGACCCGCGCACCGATTCGCTGATAGAAACGGCGATTTCGCCGTCGCTGAAGGTTTTCACCTCGCAGCCGCTCAGCTGCAGGCCGAGCGACGAGGCGATAACCTCTGCGACCTGCGGGTTGGAATTGGCGGTAAAAATTTTTAAGTCTTTGCCGTGTAGATTCATAATTGCACAAATCCCCTTGCTCTTGTAACAACGTGGCCAATACTCTTCCGAATCTATTTTACAGCATTCGTCAATTTTTTCAAGGGGGTAACGCGACTTTTCTTAAAAAAGCTTGGGGGAGATTTCCCCCTTGACAAAATGCGGGGGGTACACGATAAAGGAAAGAAAAAAATTTTTTTAAAATTTCAGTGAGCGTTTTTGCGGGTTTTGGCGTCTAATAAGTAGAAAGCGCCCATTCATTCTCTAACGAAACGGAGGAAACCAACGTGAAAAACCGAACGAACCATTTGCCCTTTACCGGTCGGCTGCTGGCGGCGGCGGTGACCCTCGCTTTGCTGACCGCCCTGTTGACCCCCTGCGCCCTCGGTTTGTCGCTCCCGTACCCGTCCGCGCTTTTTTACAACGACAGCCTGGTGGTAACGGTGGCAAGCGATGAGGAGCGGACGTTTAGCGAGGCGGATTTTGCGGCGGTCGACTGCATGAAGGTTTGGGTAACGGCCAAAACGCCGACGGAGAGCGGGTTTTGCTACGAGCTGGTGGTAACGGTGGCCGACCCCGCGTGGGCCATGGAAGCCCTGCGGCAAACCCCGGGGGTGCTTGCGGTAGAGCGAAACGACCGGTACGCCCCCCAGACCTCTTATTTAGTTTTCGACCGGCAGACCCTGCTTTTGCCGGTGGGGGAAGAAGAGAGGGTGAGCATTGCCGGCCTGCGGCTGGCGGAGCATAACTACCAGGTGCTGGGGGTGGCCTTTACGCTGACCGGCCGCCCGGACAAGGACGCGCTGCGACTCTGGGGCGTGGCCCGCTTTTGGCCCGAAACGGAGCTGAAAGAGGAAATTTTGCAGCAGCAGCCGGAGAAATTGGAGGGAACGGTAAGCGAGAGCGGCCGCTACTATGGGCTGCCGATTGAAGGCGTCACCTTTTTTGAGGCAACGAACAGACTGGCGCAGCGCTCGGCGGTGGCGGCGGTAAGCGTGGCGGTTTTAGAAACGCCGCCGAGCGGCACCCCGCCCTATGAGGAATGGCGGCTGAGCGACCCGGCGGCCGCGCAAATGACCCTCTCCGGCGGCGAGGTTGCCCCCGGCTTTAATGAAAACGGGCCAAAGCTGGGCCAGCAGGCTACCCTGCTGGGGCTGCGGCCGGGTATCGCCCGGCTAACGGTAGAGCGCGGTGGCCCGGGCGCCAAGGCAAGCGACAGCTGCCTTGTAATCGTGTACCAGCCCGGCGGGCGTGAAAACCCCGGCGACGTGAACGGAGACGGGGCGGTAAACGCCGCCGACGCCCTGCTTACCCTGCGGCAGGCGGTGGGGGCTGCCGCGTTGCCCCCCGCCGGGGTGCTGCGCGCCGACTTGAACGCCGACGGCGCGGTAAACGCCACGGACGCGCTTTGGATGCTGCGCTTTGCGGTGCGTAAGCTTTAAATTTTCTTTCCCCTTTTTTCCCTTTGCCGGCGGTCGAAGTTCTGCTTCGGCCGCCGGTTTTTGCGGTAAAAGGCGGCAAAACGCCCTCCCGCGCGGGCTTTGCCCCACGCGGGGGCAAAAACGGGGTAAAAAATTTGAAAATTCTTCGATTTCCTCTTCCATTTTCTGCCGGGATTTGTTATAATGGCGGATGTGTGAGTTTCGGGAGCTTTCCCGCGGCAGGATACAGATTTCTGTTCTCAACCGAATCGGCGGATTTGAGAGCAAACATCTGTCCCCTGCGGGGACGGCCGACGGAAAGACGCTCACCAAGAGAGTATTTTAGAAGGGAAGTTTGAAACATGAGTCACAAGTACGTCTACCTGTTCTCCGAGGGCGACGAGTCCATGCGGGAGCTGCTGGGAGGCAAAGGCGCCAACCTGGCGCAGATGACCCGCCTTGGAATGCCGGTTCCCCAGGGCTTTACCATTTCTACGGAGGCCTGCACCCGGTATTATGACGACGGCAAGGTGATTGCCGACGACATTGCGGCGCAAATTGACGAATATCTGGCCAAGATTGAAGAAATCAACGGCAAAAAGTTCGGCAGCGCCCAAAACCCCCTGCTGGTGTCGGTGCGCTCCGGCGCCCGGGCCTCTATGCCCGGCATGATGGACACCATTTTGAACCTGGGGCTGAACGACGAAGTGGTAGCCGGGCTGATTGCCGGCAACCCCGACCCCAAGTTTGAGCGGTTTGTTTACGACTCCTATCGCCGGTTTATTCAAATGTATTCCGACGTCGTAATGGAAGTGGGCAAAAAATACTTTGAGCAGCTCATTGACCAGATGAAGGAAGAAAAAGGCGTGAAAAACGACATTGACTTAAACGCCGCCGACCTGAAAAAGCTGGCCGAAATGTTTAAAGCCGAGTACAAAGCCCAAATTGGGGAGGACTTCCCCACCGACCCCAAAGAGCAGCTGATGGGCGCCGTAAAGGCGGTTTTCCGTTCGTGGGATAACCCCCGCGCCAACGTCTACCGCCGCATGAACGACATTCCCTACTCCTGGGGCACGGCGGTAAACGTGCAGCCCATGGTGTTTGGTAACTTAAACGAGAATTCCGGCACCGGCGTGGCCTTTACCCGCGACCCCGCCACCGGCGAAAAGCACTTAATGGGCGAGTACCTCATCAACGCCCAGGGCGAAGACGTGGTGGCCGGCGTGCGCACCCCGCAGCCCATTGCCAAGCTGGCGGAAGACATGCCCGACGTGTACAACCAGTTTGTACAGGTGGCGCAGAATTTGGAAAATCACTACCGCGACATGCAGGACATGGAATTTACCGTAGAAAACGGCAAATTGTACATGCTGCAAACCCGCAACGGCAAACGCACCGCCGCCGCGGCGCTGAAAATTGCCGTAGATTTGGTGCGCGAGGGCATGATTACCGAGCGCGAAGCCGTGCTGCGGGTAGAGCCCAAGCAGCTGGATTCGCTGCTGCACCCGCAGTTTGACGCGGCAGCCTTAAAAGCCGCCAAGGTGATCGGTACCGGCCTTGCCGCCTCGCCCGGCGCGGCCTGCGGCCGGGTGGTCTTTACGGCGGAGGACGCCAAAAACTGGGCCGCCAACGGCGAAAAAGTGGTGCTGGTGCG
>CANQGN010000138.1 GCA_947623215.1 uncultured Clostridia bacterium | reverse complement strand
GGTGCGGGCGGTGGAGTTTGTAGACTGGTACCGCGCGTGTATGACCCGCTACGCCGCCTTTTGGATGAAAACCGCCCGCCGCTACTTCCCGGACGTAAAGCTATACCTCTGCACCGGGGGCGAGGCGCAACCCTGCCACGCCTCAGAATTTGCCGCCCAGTGCAAAATAAGCGCCCCCTACGGCGGCGTGCGCATTACCAACGAGGACTCTAACTTTGAGCGGAATTTCTGCATTACCAACTGGGTGGCCTCTGCCAGCCGGTTTTACGGCGGCGACTTTTCGTTTGAACCCGCCGGCGGCGTAACCGAGCGGGGGGTAGTCTGCCGCATTTACAACGCGGCGGCCACCGGCGCCACCGGGCTGCACTTTTACCACACCAACTTTTTGTACGAGCCGTCTCGCTGCACCGCCTTTACCCAAAACATCGGCTACTTTACCCGGCGCGACCCCGTGCGCCCGCTCCACCTCTTTTACCCGGACGTAGCCGCCATGACCGAACCCGCCCGCCGGGGAGACTTTTACGCCTCGTTTTCGGTCATGCGCGACTTTGCCGACTACGCCTATGCCGACGATTTAACGGTAAAAGACGGCATTTTGCAGCAGGCGGGGGCGCTGGTGCTTACCGTGGGCGGGCACTACCGGGCGGCCACCCTGCGCCGGTTTGAGCGGTACGTAAAAGCGGGCGGCCTGCTAATTGGCGTGGGACTGGACTGCCTGAAAGCGCTGGAAGACGAAGTCGACTGGCTGCCCCGGCTGTTTGCCGCCGGCGGCGGCGAGCGCTCGCTCGGGCAGGGCAAAACCCTGCTGCTCACCCACCCCCTGCCGGGGCTGACGGACGAGCAGACCAACGCCCTTGTTTTTGCCCCCATGGCCGCCTTTTTGCGGGCGGGGGGTCTGCCGGTAACAGACGGCGAGCGCGACCGCTTTTACACCGCCCAGCTGGGCGAAAACCTGCTGGCCATGAACTACAGCGGCCACCCCGTAACCCGCACCCTTACGCTGCCGGGCGGCGAAGAAAAGACCCTTACGCTGGCCGACGCGCAAATTGCCCTGTTGTAGCAGTCAAGACCACCGGCAAACCGGGTGCGGCCTCCGCTTCGCAGACGATTGAAAAAGGCCGCAAGGGTTCAACTCTTTCCTCCAAATCATGCGCAAAGGGCACAGCGGTTTCCCGCTGTGCCCTTTGCATTTGCTGAACGTCCGTTAATGGTTGTTTTCTATCACAAGTTCCAAAACGTCTGCCGGGGTGGTGAGAACGTCGATCGTCTTTTCGTCCGAATCGACAAACTCAACCTCAAAGAACTTTCCGTCATATTCATGTACAATCGTGCCCTCAGTACCTTCGCGAAGCCCATGAAATTCGTATTTCAGTTTCACAACGTCTAATTCTTTCATCGTTATGTCTCCTTCTTGCGCCTTTGGCGGTACATCATTGCGCCGCAAGGCGCAACATGATGTTTGCCCTGTCGGGCAAATGATGCGGGCTTCGCCCATGATGTTGCCTGCGGCAATGATGTGTGCCTATCGGCACATGAGAAGGCAAGCATCGCATCATTGCGACCAACGGGAGCAGCATCATTTCGCCGTTAGGCGAAACATCATGGCACCGCAGGTGCCGCATCATTGCGACCGCAGGGAGCAACGTCATCCCCACGCGCCGCAGTAGCCCAGCGCCACCCCGGCCGCCGCCGAGCAGGCCACCAGCAAAAGGGGGTGGGCCTTGCGAAAGGCCAACACCAAACACCCGGCGAATATCACGAGCGAGCACCAAAAGGCGGGGGTTGTAACCGCTGCGGCGGGGTTGCCGCCGCAAAGCACGGCCAGGCCAATGGTGACGACCGCGCCGCCGATTAGCCCCACGGTGGCGGGGCGCAGCCCCCGCATACAGCCCTTTACCACCCGGTTATTTTGAAAGGCAAGGTAGCACCGTGCCACGACCAAAATCACCAAAAACGAGGGCGTGACCACCCCCAGCGTGGCGCACAGCGCCCCGGCGAAGCCCGCCGTTTCGGTACCGACGTAGGTGGCGATGTTAATGGCAAACGGCCCGGGGGTGGATTCGCTCACCGCTACAAAATTCACCAGCGATTCCAGCGACATCCACCGGTTGGCCAGCACCTGCTGCTCGATGAGCGGCAGCATGGCGTAGCCGCCCCCAAAGGTAAAGAGGCCGATTTTAAAGAAGGTCCAAAAAAGCGTGAGAAATATCATGCCTATCCCTCCTTTTTTTGGTGGGGCAGCAGGCTGAAAAGCAGCCCCAACAGGGCGGAGGCCGCCACAATCCACAGCACGTTTAGCCCGGTAAAGGCCGAAAGCCCCAGCGCCGCCGCACCGACGAAGTACGAAACCGACCCCTTGGGGCACTGGCGGTACATGTTAAAAAAAGCGCGGCAAACCAGCGCCAGCACCCCGGCGCGAATGCCGGCAAAGGCGTAGCGCACGGCGGCAAACTGCATGAGCCGCCGCAAAAAGAAGGAGAGCACAAAAATAATGCAAAACGAGGGCAGCACCACCCCAAAGGTGGCCGCCAGCGCCCCCGGCGCACCGGCGCACCGGCAGCCGATAAAGGTGGCGGCGTTTATGGCAATGGGCCCGGGGGTAGACTCGGCAATGGCCACAATGTCTAAAATCTGCTCCGGCGGTACAAGCGACCGCTTTTCGGCCGTTTCGCGCTGGATTAGGGGAATCATGGCGTAGCCGCCCCCAAAGGTAAAGGCGCCGATTTGAAAGAACACCGAAAAAAGCGTCCAGAGCATTTTGCAGGTGGCGCGGGGGTTGGATTTGACAGATGGTTCGCTCATAACGTCTCCTTTTTTCACCTAACGGTAGCGTACCGGCAGCGGCTGAAAGAGCGGCGTTACCGGCAGCCCCAGCCGCTCGGCAAGGCGGCGGCAAAGGGGTGGCACAACCACCCGCTCGGTCTCGTAATGGCCGGCGTCTACCAGCATAAACGAATGCTCGGCCGCCAGCAGCAGATTGTGGTGGCGCACCTCCGCCGTTACCAGCGCGTCCGCCCCGGCGTGCAGCGCGGGCAGCAGCAGGTCTTCGCCCGCGCCGCCGCACACCGCCACGGTTTGAATGGGCCGGTTCACCGGTACGTATTTTACCCGGGTGTGCAGCCGCTCAGCCAAAAATCCGGCAAAGTCCTCTGCCGCCAGGGGCTGCGCCAACCGGCCCAGCCGCCCCATGGGCGGGGCGTCGCCGCTCTCTGGCAAAGCCAGGGGGGTTACGTCCCCCAGCCCCAGCCGCTCGGCCAGGCAGTCGTTTACCCCACCGGCCGCCGCGTCTAAATTGGTGTGGGCGGCAATCACCGCCAGCCCGGCCGCCGCCGCCTTGTACACCGCGCTGGTTGTCGGCAGGCTGTGCAGCGGGTGAAAAATCACCGGGTGGTGGCTTACCAGCACCTGCGCCCCGCTCGCACTCGCCGCCTCTACGGTGGCGGGGGTGGCGTCCAGCGCCACGCCTATGCGGCTAACCGGCGCCGAGGGGGAACCCACCAGCAGCCCGGCGTTATCAAACGAAAGCTGGGTGTGAAAGGGCGCGAATTCCTCCAGCGCCGTCATCACGTCTTGTACCGTTGTGCTCATCGTCCTTGTCCTCCCTGTCCCTCATTTACGCATTTACAATCAGCAGCAGCCGGTCGGCCAGCGCCTCCAGCGCCGCCGCCTGCGCGGGGTTACCCTGCGCCCGGCAACCGCCCGCCTGCTTTTGCAGCCGCACCGCCTGTCGGCGCAGCAGCGCCCGCTCGGGTTCGCCGGGGCGGTCGGCCAGTCCCCCTGCCGCCGCCTCAAAATCGCTCAGCACCCGCCGCTCACCAGTGTAGCGTGCCCGCATCACGGCGTAGCAGCGGCTGCCCTCTACCGCCCCCCGCTCGGTTTGCAGCTCAAAGCCCTGCTCCGCCAAAAAGCGGCGTAGGCGGGGCAAATCCGTCATGGGCTGCAAGACCAGCGTTTTGTTCGGGTCTTTTAAAAAGGGGGCTTCGGCCAAAATGCGGCATATCAGCAGTCCGCCCATACCGGCCAGCACAAAGCAGTCGGCGTCTTGCGGGGCGTAGGCCGCAAGCCCGTCAGACAGCCGTAGTTCAATGCGGTCACGCAGCCCCGCCCGC
>CANQGN010000137.1 GCA_947623215.1 uncultured Clostridia bacterium | reverse complement strand
ATATCCAAAAACACCGCCAGCGCGGGGCGGGGCACGCCGAATTTTTCATATTCCAAATCGGCCAGCCAGTCCATAAACGCCGGCCATTCGTCGCGCGGCAGCTTGGTCATTTGGTGCACCAGGTTAGAGGTAACGTAGCGGTTGGCCACCGCCAGCCCCCCCTGCCGGTAATATTCGCCCCAGTCGCGCTTGTAGCTGGCGTAGCGGTCTACCGCGTAAAAGGTAGAGGCGGCGTAGGGGCTAACGTCGCCCGGCTGGTCGCCGAACGCCCCCTCTAAGTAGAGCTTTACCAGCGCGCTGGAGGGGGAGTTATAACAGGGGAACGAAAGCTCCCGCACCGGCCGCCCTGCCCCCCGCAGCCGCTCGGAAAGGAAAGCGGCCTGGGTGGTTTTACCGCTGCCGTCTAACCCTTCTATTACAATCAGCTTGCCCTCAGGCATGGGGGGCGGCCTCCTTTGCGCAGTTTTGAAAGTATTGCAGCTCCCGCGCCACCGCCTGCTCCATTTGCTGCGGCGGGTACTCGTAAAAAGGCATGGCTACCACCGGGCCGTCAAACCCCACGGCATACAGCGCTTCAAAAACGGGGCGATAGTCGATCATACCCTCGTAAGCCGGCAGCCAGGCGGGGCGCCAGCCCTTTTCGACCGTCGGCTGCGGCGTGGGGCGAAAATAGCCTACGTCTTTGGCCCCCAGCGCCGCCACGTACTCGCGCAGTAAGGCGATTTGGTAAGAGAAAAGCTCGTACCCCTCCTGGCAGCGGTTGTTGCCGGGGTCAATTTTAATGCCCACATTCTTAGGGTCTAACCCCCGCACCCCCTCGTAAGCCGCCGTGGCGTTGTGGGGGTAGCAGCCGCCGTGCAGCTGAATTACGCAGCGCACCCCCGTGCGGCGCCCGGCCTCCGCCGCCGCGGCTGCCTGCCGCCGAAAGCGCTCGGCGTAGGTGCGCGGGTCGTCTGCCGGGTGCTTTGGTACGTGCTGCATTCGCACGGCGGTAATGCCGTTTGCGGCAAAGCAGCGCAGTACGTCCAGCTCGGCTTCATCCTCCGGCAGCTTATCCAGCGGCAAATCGGCGCTGCCGTAGCGCACGGTCAACCCCGCCCGCTCGGCCGCCTTTACAAAGGCGGGCAGGTCGTGCGAGAGGTTTTGTTTAGAAATCCAGTAGCCGTCGCGCACCAGCGCGGTCGGCCCGTCAAAGCCGCAGCGGGCGGTAAGGTTCATCAGTTCCTCGCATGAAAGCGACTGAAAATTTTTGGGAAAAAGATAATACTGCACGGTTCTGCGCCCCTTTTTTCCGGTTTTACTGCCCTTTTTGTATAGATTCGGCAGCCAGACTCTGATATACTATTTTACAGAGTTTGACAGGAAATGTCAACCACCTTTCCCGCTCTGCGGGTGTTTTTCCCCGCTCTGCGGGCGTTTTTCGGTTGATTTTGCCTGTTTGTACCATCAGGAGGTCGTTTATGCACCACCAACCTTTTTGCTTTCAAACCGCAGACGAGCTGGCCGCCGCGCTCAGCTCTCTCGGCAGCGAGCTTACCCCCGCTGCCGATACCGCCCTGCTGCGCACCCCCGTTTGCCCCAGCGCCCTGCCGCTTGCCAACCGCTTTGCCTTTCAGGCGATGGAGGGGTGCGACGGCGAGGCGGACGGTCGCCCCTCTGAGACCACCCGCCGCCGCTACCGCCGCTTTGCCGCCTCCGGCGCCGGGTTTTTGTACGTAGAGGCCACCGCCGTGCAGCCAAACGGCCGCGCCAACCCCCGCCAGCTGATGATAACCGGGCAAACCGCCCCGGCCTTTGCCGAAATGGCGGCAGAAATGCGCCGCATTGCAAATGAGGCCGGCCACCCGGAACCCTGCCTGGCGCTGCAGCTTACCCACTCGGGGCGGTACTCCAAATCGCCCGAGGGCAAGCCCGCCCCGCTGGTGGCCTGGCCGGACCTTGCCCGCGACCCCGCCGGGGTTTTGCCCACCGTGATAACCGACGAGGAATTAGACGCCCTGCCGGAGGCCTTTGTGCGGGCGGCCGCGCTGGCAAAAGAGGCGGGCTTTAGCTGCGTCGATATTAAATGCTGCCACGGCTACCTGCTAAACGAGCTGACCGGCGCCCGGCTGCGCCCCGGCCGGTACGGCGGGTCGTTTGAAAACCGGGTAAGGCTGCTGCTGCAAACCGTGCGGCGGGTAAAAGAAGAAGTGGGCATTCCCGTCATGGTGCGGCTGAACGTGCACGACGAATACCCCCTGCCCTATGGCTTTGGCGTTTCGGCAGAAGATTACCGTAGGCCCGACCTGACCGAACCCATGCAGCTGGTAGATAAGCTGATAGAAGCGGGCGTGTGGCTGATAGACTGCACAGCCGGCAACCCCTACTTTAACCCCCACGTCAACCGCCCGTTTGATAGCGGCCCCTACCGCCCGCCGGTCAGCCAGTTAGAGCAAACGCTCAAGCACTGGCAGTGCGTAAGAGAGCTCAAAGCCCACAACGGCGGCGCGGTGTACATGGCCAGCATGTTCAGCTGGCTGCGCCACTTAGCCCCCGAAATGGCGGCCGCCGCCATTGCCGCAGGGTGGTTTGACGTAGCCGGTTTTGGCCGCCAGAGCTTCGCTTACCCCACTTTTCCCGCCGAGTGGCTGCAAACCGGCCGCATGGACCCCGCCAAATGCTGCGTGTGCTGCAGCAAATGCACCGACTTAATGCGCACCGGCCACGGCACCGGCTGCGTGGTGCGCGACCCCCATTACGCCGCGCTTTACCGCTCAATTCCTGTGGAAGCCCGCCCCAAACCCTCTGCCGCACCCGGCGAACACGTATAAAACACATGCACCATACAGAAAGGGAGAGAAAAACCGTATGAAAACCGCCATGATAACCGGCGCCAGCCGGGGCATTGGCCTTGCCATTGCCGCCCGCTTGCAGCAAGACGGCTGCAACGTAGCCATTTTAGACTTAGCGGAGGAATCTGCCGCCGAAGCCAACATGAATGCCGCCGGGCTGGAAAAACAGCGCCGCCTGTACCTGCGGGGAGACGTAACCCGACAGGACTGCCGCGATGCCTTTTTGCAGCAAACGGTAGAGCGCTTTGGCGAAGTGAATATTTTAGTCAACAACGCCGGCGTGGCCCCCCGCGTGCGGGCGGATTTGCTGGACATGAGCGAAGAAAGCTTTGACTTTGTGCTGGGGGTTAACGTAAAGGGCAATTTGGGCATGAGCCAAACGGTGGCCCGCCACATGCTCGCCCGCCCGCTTACCGGGCGGCGGCGGGGGGTTATTGTTAACGTCTCTTCCTGCTCGGCCTACGCCACCTCTACCAACCGGGGGGAATACTGCGTTTCTAAAGCCGGCGTTTCTATGCTCACCCAGCTCTTTGCCGACCGCCTGGCAGAGGAAGGGGTAAACGTGTTTGAAGTGCGCCCCGGCATTATTGCCACCGACATGACCGCCGGGGTAAAGGAAAAATACGACGATTTGATTTTAAACAAAGGCATTTTGCCCATTCGCCGCTGGGGCACGCCGGAAGACGTAGCGGGCGCGGTAAGCCTGCTGTGCGACGAACGCCTGTGCTACTGCACCGGCGACGTGCTGAACGTAGACGGCGGCTTTCACATTCAGCGGCTGTAAAAGAATAAGGAGGCTGCAAAGGCCATGACTGTAGAGACCGTGACCTTAAACGGCGTTGCCCTGCGGGTGGTGCGCTGCAACACCGCCGTAGTGGGCACCGGCGCGGCGGGGTGGAACGCGGCGGACGAGCTGTTTTCGCTCGGCCAGACTGACCTCGCGATAGTAACCAACGGCGTAAACCGCGGCACCTCGCGCAACACGGGGTCAGATAAACAAACCTACTACAAGCTCTCGCTCTCGGGCGGCGCACCCGACAGCGTAGCCGCCATGGCGGGGGACTTATTTGCCGGCGGGGCGGTAGACGGCGATTTGGCGCTGTGCGAGGCCGCGCTTTCCGCCCGCTGTTTTTTAAAGCTCTGTTCCATTGGGGTGGATTTTCCCACCAACCGCTACGGCGAATACGTGGGCTACCAGACCGACCACGATACCGCCGGTCGAGCGACCTCGGTAGGGCCGCTTACCTCGCGCGATATGACCCGTGCGCTCGAGCGGCAGGTGCGGCAAAAAGGGGTG
>CANQGN010000136.1 GCA_947623215.1 uncultured Clostridia bacterium | reverse complement strand
GCCGTGCTCTCTGCAATGGGCCATGGCGCTTTTGAGCACGGGGTTTTCAAAAAAGTCGCCGTCGTCTATGGCTTTGGTAATGCGGGTGAGCTCCTGGTATACCACCCGGCCTGCGCCGATGTTGGTGTGACCCACCTCGCTGTTGCCCATTTGGCCGTCCGGCAGGCCAACGTCCATACCCGAGGCGCCAATGCGGGTGGTGGGGCACTCGGCAAAAATACGGTCCAAATTGGGGGTGTTCGCGGCGGCAATGGCGTTGTTTTTGGGGTTGTCGTTGCAGCCGAAGCCGTCCATAATCACTAAAACAACCGGTTTTTTCATGCTTGTTTACCTTCCTTTTCGGCTTAGCGGGAGGCCGCGGCTACAATGGCGGCAAAGTCGGCCGCTTTTAAGGAGGCCCCGCCAATCAGCCCGCCGTCTACATGCTCCATCGCCAGCAGCTCGGCGGCGTTTTTGGCGTTCATAGAGCCGCCGTATTGAATGGTAAGCCCCGCCGCGGCTTCGTCGCCGTAGAGCGACGCCACCGTTTGGCGAATGACCCCGCATACCTCGTTTGCCTGCTCGGCGGTGGCGGTAAGGCCGGTACCGATGGCCCAAACCGGTTCGTAAGCCAGTATTACCCGATGAAGGTCTTCTTTGGCCACCCCTTGCAGGGCAATTTTTACCTGCATGGCCACCAGCTCGTCGGTAATGCCCTGCTCGCGCTGCTCGCGGGTTTCGCCCACGCACAAAATGCCGGTCAGCCCCGCTTTTAACGCTGCCGCCAGCCGCTGCTGCACGGTTTTGTCGGTATCGCCAAAATAGGTGCGCCGCTCGCTGTGGCCCACAATGACGTACTGCACCCCCATTTCGGCCAGCATGGGGGCGGCAATTTCGCCGGTGTAGGCGCCGCTGGCCTCAAAATGGCAGTTTTGCGCCCCGATTTTGAGGTTGGTACCGGCGGCGGCCTGCAAGGCGGCCGGTAAATCGACAAAAGGCACGCAGGCCACAACGTCGCAGGCGGCGTTGGCCACCAAGGGCAGGGTTTCGGCCAGTAAAGCCTCGGCCTCGGCCGGGGTTTTGTTCATTTTCCAGTTGCCGGCAATCACGGCGCGGCGCAAGGTTCGGTTCATCTTTTCATTTCTCCTTTATGCTCAAGAATGGGGCAACGCCGTGCCCCATTCCCGCTTGTGTTCCGGTTGCTTATTTATCGTTCAGCGCGGCAATGCCGGGCAGCTCTTTGCCCTCTAAAAATTCCAGCGAAGCGCCGCCGCCGGTGGAGATGTGGGTCATTTTTTCGGCAAAGCCCAGTTTTTCTACCGCCGCCGCCGAATCGCCGCCGCCGATGATAGAAATCGCGCCGGAGTCAGCCACCGCCTTGGCCACCGCAATGGTGCCGCCGGCAAAGCGGTCCCATTCCGAAACGCCCATGGGGCCGTTCCACACCACGGTACCCGCGCCGCGAATGGCCTCGCTGTAGAGCGCCTCGGTGCGGGGGCCAATGTCAAGCCCCATGTAGCCCTCGGGCACGCCTTCTTCTACGTTGGCCAGCACCATGTGGCAGTCGGGGTCGTATTTGTCGCCGCAGCGGCTGTCAAGCGGCAGTAAAAAGCGCACGCCTTTTTCTTTGGCCTGCCGCACAATGTCGTTGGCGAGGTCAAATTTATCGCTTTCGCACAGTGAGGTGCCAATGGCCTCGCCCGCCGCCGCCTTAAAGGTGTAGGCCATGGCGCCGCCAATGATGAGGGTATCTACTTTATTCAGCAGGTTTTCAATCACGCCGATTTTGTCCGACACCTTCGCGCCGCCCAAAATGGCCACAAAGGGGCGTTTGGGGTCGGCCAGCGCCTTGCCCATTACGTCAATTTCTTTTTGAATCAAATACCCGCATACCGCCGGCAGATAGTCCGCCACGCCGGTGGTAGAGGAATGGGCGCGGTGGGCGGTGCCGAAGGCGTCGTTCACGTACAAATCGGCCAAAGACGCCAGCGCTTTGGAGAAAGCGGGGTCGTTTTTGGTTTCTTCTGCATGAAAGCGCACGTTTTCGATTAAAATCGCCTCGCCTTCCTTTACTTCGGCCGCCAGCGCTTTGGCGCTTTCGCCTACTACGTCTTTGGCCAGCTTTACTTCAAAGCCCAGCAGTTCCGACAGCCGCGCGGCCACCGGCGCCATAGAAAACTCCGGCTTAAATTCCCCCTTCGGGCGGCCCAAGTGCGAGCAGAGAATCACCTTTGCGCCGTGCGAGAGCAAATACTGAATGGTGGGCAGGGAGGAGACGATGCGTTTGTCGTTGGTAATGGCGCCGTCTTTCAGCGGTACGTTAAAGTCGCACCGCACCAGCACCCGCTTGCCGGCAACGTCTACATCCTCAATGGATTTTTTGTTTAATGCGTTCATAGTAACAGAACCTCCAGAATAAAATATACTAAACAATTGAAAAACAACCAAACAGGGGAGCGACAAACTCCCGCAAGATTATAGTATATTTTGCGCCGGTTTGCAAGGGGTTTGGGCTATTTTTCCTCTTTTTTTCCGCTATTTTGCCCTTGTTTTTTGAAAGGAGCATGGCACTTGCTGTTTTTTGTAAGCCGCCAAAAGCCCACGGGGGGCTTTCGGCTGCGCCGCCGCGCCCGCCGGGGGCTGTTACCCCCCGCCGTGCGGGCGCTGCCGCTGTGCGGCTACTGGGCCGCCCGGCTGGAATTTTTTGGCCCATCGCCCGCCGAAGAAACGCCCTATTTAACCCCCTACCGCCAGCGGGGAGACGTGCTGGTGGCGGCCCAAACCGTGGCGGCCGCCCCGGCCTTTAACGCGCCGCTGGTGGCAGAGTACGCCCGGCGGCAGTGCGCCAACTTTTGCCTGCGGGCGCTGGCGGCGGCAGAACAGCGCCGCCGCGCCTCGGTGGTGCTGGTAGACGAAGCGGGGCTTTGCCCCGGGGTGGCGGCCGAGCTGGTGGCGGCCTGCACCGCCGTAACGGTGGTAACCGCCCACCCGGAGCGGTACGAGGCCTGCCGCCGCTACACCAGAGGGCGGTACGGCAGCGAGCCGGTGGTCAGCCGCTGGCAGGCGCCCCCGGCCGATTTGGTGCTGGCCCCCTACGGCTGCGGAGGGTGGACGCCGCCCCCCGGAAAGCCCGTCGCCGCGCCGGACGGCAGCCTCTTCCCCGCGGCAGGGCAGCTGGTGGTGCCGGGCGAGCTGCCCCGGCAGCTGCCGGCAGATACCGACCCCGAAGCCGCCGCAGCGGGGCTGCTTGCCGCCTTTCGGCCGCAGGAGCTCATGCGTGCCGCCCCCGACCGGCTGACCTTTCGCGGCCGCCCGGTTACCCCAACTGAACTCTTACCATAGCCGCCCGCCGCTTCGGGCGGTTTTTTGTTGCCGGTTTTGATTGCCGGGTGAAATAAGAATTGCAACCGCCGACGGATTGTGGTATAATCTCCCTGTTGGGCGGCGGGGCTGTGCCTGGCCCGCGCCCCATCACCCCTTTAAGGGAGGCGGCAGAACCGTGCAGATAGAAGTGGGCGACCGGGTGCAAATGCGCAAAAAGCACCCCTGCGGGTGCGACCGGTTTTTGGTCACCCGCGTGGGCATGGATTTTAAAATCCGCTGCGAGGGCTGCGGCCACGAAGTGATGATGCCCCGTATCAAATGCGAAAAAGGTATAAAGAAGCATTTTCCCAAATCGTCGGAGGAATACCATGTTTGAACAATTGGCAGAAGTAGAGGCCCGGTACGAGGCGCTCTCGGTGCAATTGCAGCAGGCGGCGGCCGGTCAACCCGCCCAGTATGCCGCGCTGATGAAAGAATATAAACGCCTTACCCCTATTGTGGAGGAATACCGCGCCTACTGCGCCGCCGGGCGGCGGGGGGCGGAGGCGAAGGAGCTGCTCTCTTCCCCCGACCGGGAGCTGCGGGCGCTGGCAGAAGAAGAGCTGCAAGAGGCCCGGCAGGAAGAAGAACGGGCGGCCGAGCAGCTAAAGGTGCTGCTGCTGCCGGTAGACCCCAACGACGAACGCGGCGTCATTGTAGAAATTCGCGGCGGCGCGGGGGGAGAAGAAGCCGCCCTGTTTGCCGGGGTGCTCTACCGCATGTACACCATGTACGCCGAGTCTCGCCGCTGGCAAACGGAGCTGGTGGGGGCGAACCCAACCGAGCTTGGCGGGTATAAAGAAATCAGCTTTACGGTAGAGGGCGAGGGCGCTTACTCCCG
>CANQGN010000135.1 GCA_947623215.1 uncultured Clostridia bacterium | reverse complement strand
TGAGCTATAGCGACGTATATGAAATTGTAGGAATATGACCTCTCGCCTTTTCGGAAAAGGCGTGCGTCCGAGTAAACGCTTAGGAGGCGAACGCTCTATCCTGCTGAGCTACGGGCGCATATTATGGAATTTAGGTAAATTGGGCTTTGAAGGCATATCCCTTACATTTTCCGAAAAAGGCACCAAAGGGCACCGAACAGGGTGCCAAAATGCCGGAGGTATGATACAGGGCCGCGAAATCGGTGTTTTTCACGGGTTTTCTCGCTTTCCCTGTGGTATCACACGGATAGAGCAAGACCTTAGGAGGCGGTCGCTCTATCCAGCTGAGCTACAGCGACGAATGGCGGGGGTTCTACCACACACGGGCAACCCCGGCAAAAAAAGCCCGGTAAAAACCGGGCTGGAGCGGATTACGAGGCTCGAACTCGCTACCTCCACCTTGGCAAGGTGGCGCTCTACCAGATGAGCTAAATCCGCACTTGAATCAACAAAAGACATTATACTCCGCCGGTCGGGTTTTGTCAAGACCCAAAAACGCCGACTGCAAAAAAACTCCCCCGCCGGGCTGCGGCGGGGGAGCGGCGTTTTACGCGGGGACGTTACCCGTTTTGCCTTTGCACCGTAATGGTAACGGGGGCGCCGTTTACGTCCCATTCTTTTTGGTAACCGCCCGGCAGCGGGTCTTCTACCAGCGCCTCTGCCAGCACGTCGGCGCACAGGGCTGCCTCGTTGCGCCGCAGCAGCGCCGTTACCTCCGGCGCGGCGGCAACGGAGAGCACAATGCGGTCGGTTACTTCAAACCCCGCTTCTTTGCGCATGGTTTGAATTTTGCTGGTAATCTCGCGCACAAAGCCTTCTTCGCGCAACTCGTCGGTCAGGCGGGTGTCCAGCGCCACGGTCACGTCGCCCTCTTGCAGGGTAAAGAGTCCCTCTTTCCCCGCGGTTTCTATCAGCAAATCTTCTGTGGTCAGCTCCACCGTGCCGGAGGGGAGCGAGAGGGTAAGGCGGCCGGTTGCATCCAGCGTTTGCTTGGCTTCATTCCCCAGCGCGGCCAGCGCCTGCCGAATGTCGCCCAGCTGGCGGCCGTATTTGGGGCCGAGGGTTTTGAGCTGCGGCTTAAAGACAAACGAGAGCAGGGCGGAAGGGTCCGGCACAAATTCCACCGCTTTTACGTTCAGTTCTTCCTGCACCAGCGAACGGGAGGCCGCCGGCAGGGCGGTTTTGGCCGCTACGTACAGGCAGGCGAGGGGCTGGCGGTTTTTAAGGCCGGCGCCGCTGCGGGCAGCGCGACCCAGCACCACCACGCGGCGTACTTCGTCCATTTCTTCTTCCAGCGGCCGGTTGATGAAGGCTTCGTCCGCCGCCGGAAAATCGCACAAATGCACGCTTTCGGGGGCAGTTTCATCTACCGAGCGCACCAGATTTTGGTAAATTTCCTCTGCCATAAAGGGTATCATGGGGGCGGCGGCCTTGGCAATGGTCACCAGCGCGGTGTAAAGGGTGAGGTAGGCGTTAATTTTGTCTTGCGGCAAGCCCGCCACCCAGTAGCGCTCGCGCCCGCGCCGCACGTACCAGTTGCTCAACTCGTCTACAAACTCCTGCAGCGCCCGCGCCGCCTCGGGAATGGCGTAGTTGGAAAGGGCGTCGTCTACCGCGCGCACGGTAGAGTGCAAGCGAGAGAGCAGCCATTTGTCCATCACCGAAAGAGAATCTACCTTCAGCGTGTGCTCGGTGGGGTTAAAGCCGTCTATTTCTGCATAGAGCACAAAAAAGGCGTAGGTGTTCCACAGCGTGCCCATAAACTTGCGCTGACCCTCGGTAACCGCCTTGCCGTGAAAGCGGTTGGGCAGCCAGGGGGCGGAGTTGCTGTAAAAGTACCAGCGAATGGTGTCTGCCCCGTAGGTGGCGAGCGCCTCAAAGGGGTCTACCGCGTTGCCTTTGGATTTGGACATTTTTTGGCCGTTTTCGTCCTGCACGTGGCCCAGCACAATCACGTTTTGGTAAGGCGCTTTGTCAAACAGCAGGGTAGAAATGGCCAGCAGCGAGTAAAACCAGCCGCGGGTCTGGTCTACCGCCTCTGAGATAAAGGCGGCGGGGAACTGCGCTTCAAAGAGCTCTTTGTTCTCAAAGGGGTAGTGGTGCTGGGCAAAGGGCATGGAACCGGAGTCGAACCAGCAGTCGATGACCTCCGGCACGCGGCGCATTTCGCCCCCGCAAACCGGGCAGCGCAGGGTTACGGCGTCGATATAGGGTCGGTGGAGCTCAATTTCTTCCGGGCAATTGTCTGAAAGCGATTGTAATTCCTCAATGCTGCCCACCGCGTGGCGGTGGCCGCATGCACACTCCCAAATATTTAAGGGGGTGCCCCAGTAGCGGTTGCGCGAAAGCCCCCAGTCCTGCACGTTTTCCAACCAGTCGCCAAAGCGGCCCTTGCCAATGCTTTCGGGTATCCAGTGCACGGTGTTGTTGTTGGCAATTAAGCGGTCGCGCACGGCGGTCATTTGAATAAACCACGAGTCGCGGGCATAGTAAATCAGCGGGGTGTCGCACCGCCAGCAGTGGGGGTACTCGTGCTCAAATTTGGGGGCGGCAAACAGCTTGCCCGCCGCTTCTAAATCGGCCAGCACCTTGGGGTCGGCCTCTTTTACAAACAACCCGGCGTAGGGGGTTTCGGCCGTCATGTGGCCGGCGGCATCTACAAACTGCACAAAGGGCAGGTCGTACCGGCGGCCTACGTTGGCGTCGTCTTCACCAAAGGCGGGGGCAATGTGTACCATGCCGGTACCGTCCGTCATGGTAACGTAGCCGTCGCACACCACGTAGTGCCCCTTTTTGCGCTGCTTTTTCACCGCCTCGCCCGTGCAGGCAAACAGCGGCTCATACGCCCGGTGCTCCAGCGCCTTGCCGGCGGGCCGGTCTTCTGTGGCAAGGCCGCCCAGCACGGGTTCCAGCAGGGCCTCAGCCAGGTAATAGGTGTAGCCGTCCGCCGCTTTTACCTTGCAGTAGTTCTCCTCCGGGTTCACGCAAAGCGCCACGTTAGAGGGCAGGGTCCAGGGGGTGGTGGTCCAGGCGAGAAAATAAGCTTCTTCGTCCGCCGCTTTAAAGCGCACAATGGCCGAGCGCTCTTTTACGGTTTTGTAGCCCTGCGCCACCTCGTGAGACGAAAGCGGCGTGCCGCAGCGGGGGCAGTAGGGCACAATTTTAAAGCCCTTGTAGAGCAGCCCCTTTTCGTAAATCTGTTTAAGCGCCCACCATTCGGATTCGATAAAGCTGTTCTCATAGGTCACGTAGGGGTGCTCCATATCCGCCCAAAAGCCGACGGTGTCAGAGAAATCCTCCCACATGCCCTTGTATTTCCAAACCGATTCTTTGCATTTTTGAATAAAGGGGTCCAGCCCGTAGGCTTCTATTTGCTCTTTGCCGTCTAACCCCAGCTCTTTTTCCACTTCCAGCTCTACCGGCAGGCCGTGGGTGTCCCACCCCGCCTTGCGGGGCACATGGTAGCCCTTCATGGTGCGGTAGCGGGGAATCATGTCTTTAATGACCCGGGTGAGCACGTGGCCGATGTGCGGCTTGCCGTTGGCGGTAGGGGGGCCGTCGTAAAATACGTAGGGTTCGCCCTCCCGGCGGTTTTGCATACTTTTTTCAAAGATGTGGTTCTCTTTCCAAAACCGTTCCACTTCTTTTTCGCGCTCTACAAAATGCAAATCGTTGGGAACTTTTTTGTACATGACTTGTCCTCCTAAACCGGTAAAATAAAAAGCTCTTTGCCCCGCTGCGTCGGGACAAAGAGACTTTGCTTGTAAACCACCCTTGCGCGCACTGTCATGCGTTGTTCCGGTAACGGGGAACCACCGGCCCCGTCTACTGGCCGCCGAAGGTTCGGCGGGTTCAAGGGGCGGCTACGGAGGGATATTCGCGCCCCGATTCCTTTGCCGGCCTTACACCGCCGCCGACTCGCTGCAAAAAGGAATGCCCGGGGGCTACTGACTCCATCATCGCTTTTCACCGGTATGATAGCACAAAAACCCCCGGTTGTCAAATTTTTTTTGCGCCTTGTATGCTAACTCCCGCATTTTAACCGCATTTTAACCGCGTTTTGGTTTGCACCCGGTAGGGACGAACCGGTTTTGGCAGGCAAAATCTTTTGATTTTGCCTGCCAAAACTGCGCAGCACCTGAAATCGAGGCATTTTTTCG
>CANQGN010000134.1 GCA_947623215.1 uncultured Clostridia bacterium | reverse complement strand
CCTTCACCGCTTATTTCCCCCTTTCAGCGAAAGCAAAAAATTCCCATGCCAATGAGCACCAGCGCTAAAATGGCCACCAGCCATTGCGGCGGGCACAACAGCGCCACAATTAGCCCGCCGCCAAACGCGGCGGCGCATTTGCCCGCCAGGTTCGTTTTGCGCATCTTTCCCGTCGCCCTCCTTTCAGCTTGCGGCGGCGTTGCCGCCGGGTGCTTTCACCACCACTGTATGCCGCAGAGGGTGCAAGGGTGCGCAAAAACCCGCGGCTGTATAGCACAGCCGCGGGAGAAGAGGTTTAAGAGAAGGGGCGAACTTAGTCTTTTGCCGCCGGCAGTTCGCTGCCAAGCAGGTAGAGGGGGGCTTCGTCTTCTTCCACGTCCGGGAAGCGGCCCACCGAGGGGTAAAAGCGCACGTCGTCAGAGGTATCGGCCTCGGCAATGGCGCCAAGGTAAGGCATACGGTCTACCGGCTCAAAGAAGCGGTTGTCGGCCGAGTCGTCGTTGCACTGGCTTACCTCGCCTACCAGCACGGTGCCGTGACCGGCCTCGCCCCAAAAGGCGTGGTAGAGTTTTTTGGTGTTGGTCATGCTCATGCCGGGGGTCAGGCGAATCACGCTGCCGGCGGGCACGGTGTAGTGGCGGCCGTCTACCTGAATTTCCACGTCTTCCTGCGAAAAGTTATCGTTCTCGTCGGCCGCGTAGACCTTAATCATCAGGTTGCCGCCGCCGCGATTGATAATATCTTCCTGCTTATACCAATGGTAGTGGTAAGGGGTGGTCTGGTTTTCTTTTACAATCATGATTTTTTCGGCATAGACCTTGTGGTCGTCCGGGTTGTGGGCGTTGCCGTTGCGCAGGGTAAAGAGGAAGAGGCCGCACTTGTTAAAGTCGCCGCTGCCGAAGTCGGTAATGTCCCACCCCAGCACGTTGTTGCGAATTTCGTCATACTCATGGTTTTTGCTCTGCCATTCCTCCGGGGTAAAATAGGCGAAGGGGGGCAGCAAAAAGCGGTGTTCGTCCAAAAAGGCGACGGCCTCTTTGATGATGGCGTTAATCTCGGAACGTTTCATGGTATTGTCTCCTTTATGCTTTAAAAATTCTCATCCAGCGGCACCTCGTCGGTATGGTCCCGCATAAACTGCAAAATCTCCGGCAGGGGTTTTATGCCGGTAGAGGCCCCCAGCGCCATTACGCAATGGGTGCCCACGGCGTTGCCCAGCTTGGCGGATTTGTCAAAATCCCACCCCTGCGCAAGACCGGCCAAAAAGCCCGCGCAGAACGAATCGCCCGCGCCGGTGGTGTCGGTCGGCTTAATAGAAAGGTAGGTGGGGGCAAAGTAGCCCTGCCGACCGCCTTCGCGTATGTACGCGCCCTTTTTGCCGGCTTTAATGATGACGTTTTTCACCCCCCGGGCAAAAAAGGCGTCGGCAATGGCGTCAAAATCGCCCGAAACGCCGGCCAGCTGCTCGGCTTCTTCTATGCTCGGCATAAACAGGTCAAGGTACGGCAGGGCGGCTTCTACCCCGCTCATCCAGCGGCCGGTGGGGTCAAAGGCGGTGTCCATTACCGTAAATTTCCCTGCCTGCTGCGCCGCTTTAAACAGGCGGGCGGCGGGCTCGCCGTCTAACTTATGGTTGAGCAGCGCCCCGGCCAAAAAGACAATGTCGGCCGCCTCTACCGCCCCGGCGGGAATCTCCTCTACCGTAAGGGCGGAGGTGGAACCGCCGTTGTACAAAAAGGAGCGCTCGCCGCTGGAGGCCACGCAAACAATGGAGGTGGTGGTTTGCACGCCGTCGTCAAACACCACGGGCGATACGTCTACCCCCGCATCGCGGCAGGTTTCGTACACAAAGTTGCCAAATAAGTCGCGCCCCAATTTGCAGCAAAGAGAAACGGGCACGCCCAGCTTGGCCAAATCCATAGACGCGTTCGAAGCGCAGCCGCCCACAAACATAGACGAAGAGTCGATGTATTGCAGCTCGCCCGGGTTTGGCAAAGCGTCGACCGGTTTAATGATAACGTCGGTCGTTACCGAACCGATGCAGAGAATTTTTTTCATTCCGTTACCCTCCAAAAAGTGGTTGTATTCAGTATATCATAAATCAAGGAAAAGTCAAGCCGCATTTGCCGGGGCTTTGGCGCATAAAATGGCCTGTGGCGGGGATTTTTTTGATTTTTTTCTTGAAATCCCGAAAGAAATATAGTATACTGAGAGCAGTTCAATTGGGAGGTGATTGTCCATGAAAGACAGAACCATGACCTTTTCGCTGCCGAGCGACCATGAAAGCGAAATGAAACAGACCCTGAAAGTGGTATACGACGCCCTGACCGAAAAGGGGTATAACCCCATTAACCAAATCGTGGGCTATCTGCTTTCAGAGGACCCCACCTACATTACCACCCACAAAAACGCCCGCAGCCTCATTCGCCATATTGACCGCGACGAACTGCTGCAGGCGCTGGTAAAAGACTATTTATCCCAGTAAGGAGCAAACAGTATGCCCGAATCGCAGCCTTTTTTAACCTACAAAGACCGCCCGCTGGTGCGGTGCGGCGACACCCTGTACTACGGCAGCATGGCCGACCCCTACGTGGTGATGCTGAAAATTTTAGAGAGTGAGCAGCAGCAGGAGCTTTCTGTTGCCAAGCGCGTGCAGGTACAGCTGATGCGCACTGACGAAGACCTGCGCCCCCGCGAGCGCATTGTAAAAACCAGCGAGAAAGACGGCCTGTACAACGCCATGGACCTTGGCGCCATATGGCTGGAACGCGCCCTGAAAGATAAATCCTGACTTCTGCAACGAAAAAGTGGAAAATTGAGCAAACAGGCGAACGCCCACCGGCGCTCGCCTGTTTTTGTTTTGCCATTCATGCTTTAATCAAATAATTGATCGCCTTCGGTAAATATAGCCGTGCGGGTAATGCGGGGGGGTACTTCTTCGTGCAGCTCGCCCAGCAAGGCCGTAAGCAGCAGCGTGGGGTTCACGGTTTGCTCGCTGCCGGCCGGCAAGGTTAGGGTAATCTCCAAATCCTGCTCCACGGCGCGGCAGGTGCAGTTTCGCAGCAGGGGACTTACGTTCAACGGCCGGTCGCCTCCCTTTTTGGTGTGTTTTATAACCGGAATCTCCGGCCGGGCCAAAAAGGAGGCAGCCTCCTCCAGCCGCTCGCCCAGCCCCGGCAGGCAAAGGCGGTAAGCCGCCGCCGTAATGGCAGAGGCCTTTTGGCGGGGGGGCGCCACCCGCAGCACGGCCAGCCCCGACGGCAGCACCACCCCCAGCGCGGCGGCCACCCGGGCGGGCTCGCAGCGCTCTTTCAAGCGAAAATCCATGCACTCGTACACGCTCTCTTGCAACAGCGAGAGGGGCAGCGCAAAGGTGACGTAGGGGTGGGGGTTAAAGCCCTCTGTATACCACAACGGCAGACCGGTGCGGGTAAGCGACCGCTGCATAAAGCGGTTTAAATCTAAATGCGAAATATACTTTAAATCGCCCGTTTTGGTAAAGAACAGCCGATAGTCGAAAAACTCCATTACACACACCCCTTTTTGCACAGGCGGTTGGCGCCGCACCCGACACATTGTTCGCGGCAGTTGGGGGTGGTTTGCGCAGCGTAGGCGCGCTCTGCCTCCCGCCGCAAAAAGGCGGTGCTTACCCCCACGTTGATATGCGACCAGGGCAGCAGTTCGTCAAACGACCGGCGGCGGTTGGCGTAAAAGGCGGGGTCTAACCCGCACGCCTCAAAGGCTTGCAGCCACCGGTCAAAATGAAACTGGTCGTCCCAACTGTCAAACTTGCAGCCGAGCGAAAAGGCGGTTTGCACCACCCGCCCCAGCCGCCGGTCGCCCCGGGCGAGCACGCCTTCTAAAAAGCTCACCCGCGCGTCGTGCCAGCTTAAGCGGATTTTTTTGCTGCGCACCGACTGCACCAGCAGTTGCTGCTTTTTCTGTAAGGCTTCTCTGTCGTCCTGCGGCTCCCACTGAAAGGGGGTAAAGGGCTTGGGCACAAACCCGGCCACGCTGACCGACACCGTAACCCCCCGCCCCTTGGGCTTGTTCGGCATATTGTAAAACGTATCCACCACCTTTTGCGCCAGCGCGACAATGCCCGCTATGTCCTCCGGCGTTTCGGTGGGCAGACCTTCGGCCGTGCGGTTTTGCGCGTCGAAAATCGTGCCCATTTCATAGATTCGGCCGGTGTCGTTGCCGTTTTTGATGTTGGTGGACAGCGTCTTGAGCAATCCGCAGAGCAGCGTG
>CANQGN010000133.1 GCA_947623215.1 uncultured Clostridia bacterium | reverse complement strand
GCCAGCAGGGCGGCAATGCCCTGCGGCAGGGTGCGGGTAGGCAGCACGCACACCCGGCGGGTGGCCAGCGGCGCCGCCTGCTCGGCCGCCATAATAATATTTTTGTTGTTGGGCAGCACAAACACCGTTTCGGCCGGGGTGGCCTCTATCGCCTGCAGCAGCTCGTCGGTAGAGGGGTTCATGGTTTGGCCGCCCTGCACCACCTTGTCTACCCCCAGGTCGCAAAACAGCCCGCACAGCCCTTCACCGGCGGCCACGGCCACAAAGCCGTAGCGTTTTTCCTGCGCGGCGGGGGCAATGGGCTCGCCCTTGGCGGTGGTGGTGGGGCGGGGCAGCTGCTGGGGCTCGCCGCCCGTCTGCTCGCGCAGATTTTCTACCGTAATATGTACAAGGCCGCCAAAACGCAGCCCTTCCTCTAACGCTTTGCCAGGGTGGTCGGTTTGCAGCGAAACGGGAATGACCTCCCCCTCGTCTGCTACCGAAACCTCTTCGCCCAACGCCTCCAGCACGGCGCGAAGAGAAAGCGGGTCGCGCTCGCAGGCTTTGTCCTTCTGAATGGTGTAGGCCACACCGTAGCCGCAGCGCGGCCCCTCCCCCGCCCCGGCGGGGGATTCGGCCGGTTGTTCGGCCGGGGCGTCGGCTTCCGTTACCATTACGCCGTCTTTCAGGACCGAGAGCATACCGGTCATAATGTACACAAAGCCCTGACCGCCGGCGTCTACCACGCCGGCTTTTTTAAGCACCGGCAGCTGCTCAGGCGTGCGGGCCAGCGCCTCTTTGGCGGCGGCGCAAACCGTCTCCATTACGGCGGTTACGTCGTTTTGCTCCTGCGCGGTTTTGGCCGCGGCGGCGGCCGCCATGCGGGCCACGGTTAAAATGGTGCCCTCGGTGGGCTTCATCACCGCTTTGTAGGCGGTTTGCACGCCGTTTTCCAGCGCGGCGGCAAACTGCATGCCGTCGGCCGTTTCAAGCGATTTAACCCCTTTAGAAAGCCCCCGGAAGAAAAGGGAGAGAATTACGCCGGAATTGCCCCGCGCCCCCCGCAGCAGAGCAGAGGCCGTCTCGGCCGCCGCGGCGGCAAGGGTGCAATCGTTCGGCAGGCGGCCGAGCGTGCGCGCGGCGTTGCCCACCGTAAGCGACATGTTGGTGCCCGTGTCGCCGTCCGGCACGGGAAAAACGTTGAGCGCGTCTACCGACTGTCGGTTGCCGGTAATGGCGGCGGCGCCGGAAATCACCGCGTCGCGAAATAGCGCTCCGGTAAGAATTTTGGTCAAAGTTCAAACACTCCCAACCTGAATCATGCAATCCGTGCGGCCGCGCGGCCCAAAAAGCCCCCGGCCGCCGGGGTTATTCTTCGCTTATTTGGTCTACGTGCACCGACACGCGATCTACCTTAATGCCGGTGGCCTCTTCTACCACGTAGGTGACCTTGTTTACAATGCTGCGGGAAATGGCGTTGATGTTCATGCCGTACATCATGCGAATGTGCAAATCGACCCGCAGCGAGCGGCCGCTGCCGCTCACCCGAATGCCGGTATCGTTAAACTGCCGCCGCAGCAGCTTGGCGCGCCACCACTGCAGCCCCTTGGGCACCATGTGCAGCACGCCGTAGCAGGAAGAAACGGCGTCGCCGATTAGCTTGGCAAAATAGCCGGAGGTGATGGTGACGGTGCCGAGATAGGTTTCGTATTGAATCATGCAAAAACACTCCTTTATCCGTTTTTATCCGTGTCGCCGGTTTGTACCGTACAGCTTTCAAGCCCAAAGTAAGGGTCGTCTGCCAGCGGGGCGGGCGACCCGCTAAGAAAATCAGCATATATCAGCATACCGCTGCGGTGGCAAAGGGGAATGACCGGCAGCTGCTCGCCAAAGCAAGAGAGCATTTCGCTAAAGCTGCCCTGCCCGTTGTGGTAGCGGTAGGCCGCCCGAGCGGCCGAAAGCGATACGCCGCCGGCGCTGCCCCCGCCCGTGGCCGCACCGCCGCCATCATTGGTTTCTTCCGGCGCGGGCTGCTCCGAAACGTCGGGGCTGCGCAGTCCCCCGGCGGTGAGCAGGGGGTATAAATCCAAATTATCCGGCAGGCGCATTTCGCCAATGTATAAATCAAACTGCCCGTTTTGCACCGCCTTTTGGTACTGGGCAAAGCTCAGCCCCTGCGCCTCTACCTTGCAGCCCGCCGCCCCCAGCTGGGTTACCAGCAGCCGCGCCAGGCTTTCGCGGGCGGTGTTCTCTTTATTATAAATCAGCCGCAAGGCAAGGGGGTAGCCCCCGCTTTGCCGGGTGCCGCCGCCGGCGGGGGTGGTAAAGCCCGCCGCCTCAAACTGCTTGGCGGCTTCTTCTAAATCGGCCTTTGGCGAAATGGTTTGCAGCCCGGCCGCCGCCTGCCAGGCGGCAGGGTAGGGCCCGGCGGCGGGAGTTGCCATATCAAAATAAGCAGAATCGGCAATCTGCGAGCGGTCAAGCGCGGCAGAAATGCCCAGCCGCACCGCCCGCAGGGCGGCAAAGCCGGCCGCATCGTTGGCGCCCAAATAGACCAAATTGGGCAGCGGCACGGTGACCGAAACGCCGTTCATAGCGGGGAAGACGTTGTCGCTTAAATCCGAATAATAATAATCAACCGTGCCCACCTGAATGGCGTGCTGGGTGGCGTCATCGTCCGGCAGATTCAGCAGTTCAATGCGCGGCAGCAGCACGTCGCCCCCAAACCAGTTTTGGTTGGCGGTCAGCCAGTAGTCGCCCGCCGCCTCGTGAAATTCATACCGGCCGCCGCCCACCGGGGGCAGGGTTTTGTTATCGTCGTTCTGGCGGTCTTCCGACCCCGCCTTGTAAATGGGAAAATCCAAAAAATTCACAAAATAGGGGTCTTCGTGCGACAGGGTAAACCGCACCCCGCCGCTCTCGGTAGCCGAAACGCCCGAAACGTTGGCAAAGTCTGCCTTGTAAGAGAGCGACTCGGCCTTGCGGGCGGCTTCAAATGAAGCAATCACGTCTGCTGCCGTAATGCGCGACCCGTCGGTAAAATAGGCCTCGCGCAGCGAAACGGTTACCGTGCTGCCCGCCCGCTCGGCCGTGCGGGCCAGGCGATAAATCGGCTCGCAGTCAGCGCCAAGGGTAATCAGCCCGTCATACAGCAGCCGCGAGAGCTCCTGATTGGTGCGGGTAAGGGCCAAATAGGGGTTGAGCGAATCGTTGGCCGTGTAGGCCATGGTCACGTCGCTTTGCGAAGCCCCGGTGGGGGTTACCGCCCCGCCGCCCGGGCGACTTACCCCCGGCGCGGGAGCGCCTTCTTCGGCGCAGCCGCAAAGCAGGCCCAGCAAACAAAGCCAGAGCGCCGCAAGCTGCAAAATTCTGTTGTGCCGCGTTTGGGTCGCCGCGTTTGCCACAGACTGCCACTCCTTATCATATCCAGCCTTTATTATACCCCCATTGCCGCCAAAAAGCAAGAATTTCTTTAAGCCCGCCCCCTCTCTCCCCTGCCCCCGCTCCCCGCCGCAACTTTCTCTTGCATTTTTACCCGCCAGCGGTTACAATGAAAGAGCAGACCAGCCGAAACCAGAGAAAGCGAGAAGCAAACCATGAACGTTGCCTTTTTCTTAACGCCCAAAAACGACGTGGCGTTTTTATATGAAGATTTTACCCTGCGCCAGGCGCTGGAAAAAATGAAAGCCCACGGCTACTCCGCCATTCCGGTTATCACCCGCGACGGCAAGTATTGCGGCACGGTGCGGGAAGGGGATTTTTTGTGGTATTTTTTGGGAGACGATTTGTCTGCCGGCGCCAGCCTTTCTGCCCAGCAGCTGCAAAGCCTTACGCTGGCGCAAATTGGCCGCAGCGGGCGGGACGAACCGGTAAACATTACCGCCACGGTGGAGCAGTTAATGGAGCGGGCGGTGACCCAAAACTTTGTGCCGGTGGTAGACGATTTGGGCTCCTTCATCGGCATTATCACCCGGCGGGATATTATTCGGTATTTTTATAACCGCTCCGACCTTACTTGAACCCCGCCGCAAAAGAAAAGAAAAAATTTTTCAAATTGGGGGTTGCAATTTGCCCCCAAAGCGTGTATAATACTTTTCGCCCCCAAAAGAGGGGCGCATATCGCGGAGTGGAGCAGCCCGGTAGCTCGCGAGGCTCATAACCTCGAGGTCGTAGGTTCAAATCCTGCCTCCGCAACCAAAAAAGGCCAAGCCGAAGGGCTTGGTTTTTTTGGTTGCAATGAAGCGCGCCGAACGGCGCATGAACAATGATATGATCTTGCGGACTTTGATACAACGCCGAGGAAAAATTGAAAAGTGTGCC
>CANQGN010000132.1 GCA_947623215.1 uncultured Clostridia bacterium | reverse complement strand
GCTTACGGTAAACAACATGGCAGGGTACCTCCTCGTCGTGCGCCTTTTAGCTCCATTGTATAAAACGAAGAACAAAATGTCAAGGCTGAGGGAGAAAAGAAATTTGCGGCCGGGGCATAAATTTTAATCGTCCGCGAAGCGGAACCGAGCGCGACCGCCGCCGGGGGCGGAAACAGGGAGCGCGTAGGGCTGTGCCGCAACACAGCGAACCAAGCCGCCTTTAGCGCGGCGCAGGCAAGCTGATGTTGCAAACGGAACCCGGCTAAGATAATTGGCGGGCTGCCGAGGTGCAGCCGGAACGAAGCGGAGTTTGCGGCGACGTGTGAATAGTGAAGAATGAAGAGTGAATAGTTAAAAATCGGCAACCCTCTTAGTAGCGAGGCTTGCCGATTTTTGGTGGACCTAAAGGGATTCGAACCCTCGACCTCTCGGATGCGAACCGAACGCTCTCCCAACTGAGCTATAGGCCCAAACGTTCCTCTATTATATACGCCGCGGGGGAAAATGTCAAGAGCGGATTCAAACTTTTTTAAAAAAACAGGATTAGTGCTTGAATTGGCGCACAAGATATTGTATAATTACAGAGAATCCATGCCACTATTTGTCTTTTTGCGGGCGGCCCGGTGCAGCGCTTGGCCCCGGCCGCCAAAGGAGTCGTTGCCGCTATGTGCGCCAAACCGGTCAATCCCTTTGTTCCCGAGGCGGAGCTTGCCTGCCAGCGGGATTTTTGTGAGCAAAATCGCCCGCTGCTGCGCGAACGGTTTGGCGAAACCCCCCGCGCCTACGTACAGGTGTTCGGCTGCCAGCAAAACGTTAGCGACGGCCAGCACATAGAGGGTCTGCTGGCGCAAATGGGCTTTTCGTTTGCCCAGTCGCCGGGGGAGGCCGATTTGGTACTGCTCAACACCTGCGCGGTGCGCGAGCACGCCGAAGACCGCGCGGTAGGCAACACCGGCGCGCTTAAAAGCTGGCGCTCCGCCCGCCCGGGGCGCATTTTGGCGCTTTGCGGCTGCATGGTGCAGCAGCCCCACGTGGCAAAGCGGCTGAAAGAGTCTTTTTCTTACGTGGATTTGGTCTGCGGCCCGCAGGCGCTTTACCGCCTGCCCCAAAACCTCCACCGCCTGCTGACGGAGGGCGGCCGGGTGTTTGATACCGCCCCGGAAGAGGGCGCGGTGGCCGAGGGGCTGCCGGTGCGTCGCACGGGCGTAAAGGGCTGGCTGCCGGTTATGGGCGGGTGCAACAACTTTTGCAGTTACTGCGTGGTGCCGCTGGTGCGCGGGCGCGAGCGCAGCCGTTCGCCGGAGGATATTATAGCCGAGGCGCGGCAGATGATAGCGGAGGGTTACCACGAGATTACTCTCTTAGGCCAAAACGTGAATTCTTACGGCGCTACTTTGCCCGAACCATGCACCTTTGCCGAGCTGCTGCGGCGGTTAAACGACCTGCCGGGCGACTTTATTTTGCGGTTTATGACTTCTCACCCCAAAGACTGTACAAGCGAGCTCTTGGCCGCCATGCGCGACTGCGAAAAGGTGGCCCCCCATTTGCATTTGCCGGTGCAGTCTGGCTCTAACCGCATTTTAAAGGCCATGAATCGGCGGTATACCAGAGAAGACTATTTGGCGCTGGTGCAAAAGGCCAAAGAAACGGTACCGGGGCTTTGCCTTACCAGCGATATTATTGTCGGCTTTCCCGGCGAGCAGTATGAAGACTTTTGCGATACCCTTTCGCTGGTAGAGCAGGTGGGCTACTCTGCCCTTTACACCTTTTTGTTTTCTCCCCGCCGGGGTACCCCGGCCGAAAAAATGCCCGACCCCGTGCCTATGGAAGAAAAAAAGCGGTGGTTTAACGAATTGCTGGCGCTGCAAGAGCGGCTGGCCGCCCCCCAAACGGCGGCTTACGCCGGCCGCCGGCTGCGGGTGCTGTGCGAGGGGGTTCGCCCCACCGGCCTTTGCTTTGGCCGCACGCCCGGCAATGTATTGGCAGAATTTACCGCCCCGGCCGACTCGGTAGGCCGGTTTGTAGAAATAGAAGTGACCGAAACCCTTTCGTTTATGCTCAAAGGGCGGGCGGTTTCTTAACCCCTCTGCCTATCTTATTCTAAACCGGGTTTATCCCGTTTGATTTTTCAGGAGGCTGTTATTTATGATGTCAGACATTCTTTCTATCACCCGCCAGCTTGGCGCCGCCATTCAGCAGGAGGACGTGTATTTGGCCTATCAGGCGGCCAAAGCGGCGAACGACAACGACGAAGCCCTGCAAGCCTTAATTGGCGAGTTTAACCTGCTGCGGCTGTCGCTCAACGCCGAGCTGCAAAAGCCGGACGAAGAGAAAAGCCAAAGCAAAATAGACGAGCTTAACGCGTCCTTACAGCGCAGCTACAATGCGGTTATGGAAAACGAAAGCATGAAGCAGTTTAACGAGGCCAAGGGCCAAATGGACCAGCTCACCAATCAGGTTACCTCTATTCTCGCCATGTGCATAGAGGGGCAGGACCCCGAAACCTGCGAACCCGCCGGCTGCTCGGGCAGCTGCTCTACCTGCGGCGGCTGCCACTAAGGCCGCCCGCGCTTATCATCATCTTTAAAAAAAGGGGGGCCGCGCCATGCCGGAGCTTTCGCCCGTTATGCAGCAGTACCTGCAAATCAAAGAGCAAAACCCGGGCACCATTCTCTTTTTTCGCTTAGGCGATTTTTATGAGATGTTTTTTGAAGACGCCGAACTTGTCTCGCGCGAGCTGGACTTGGTGCTCACCGGCAAAGAGTGCGGCCTGCCGGAGCGCGCCCCCATGTGCGGCGTGCCCTACCACAGCAGTGAAAGCTACATTGCCCGCCTGCTGGAAAAAGGGTACAAAGTCGCCATTTGCGAGCAAACGGAAGACCCGGCTAAATCCAAAGGGCTGGTGCGGCGGGAGGTAGTGCGGGTGGTTACCCCCGGCACGGTAACCGAAACCGCCATGCTGAAGGGCGACGCCAACAACTACCTGGCCTCGCTGTTTGCCCTGCGGGGCGAGACGGCGGTGACCTTTGTAGACACCTCTACCGGCCAAATGCACGTAACTACGTTAGAGGCCGACCGCACGGCAGAGGCCGCCGCCACAGAGCTCGGCCGGTTTTTGCCGGCGGAGGTAATCTTAAACCAGGCGGCGGCAGACCCCATGGTGGTCTCGTTCATACAAAAGCGGCTGGGCTGCTGCTACGGCGTTATGGAGGAAGACCAGTTTCACCCGGAGGAAGCAACCGCGCTGGTGCTGCAACATTTTCACGTTGCCTCGCCGGAAGAACTGCGCTTGCAGCCCGACTCCGCCGCCCTGTACTCCGTCGCGGCGGCGCTGCATTATTTGTTTGATACCCAGCGCACCTCGCTTTCCAACATCAACCGGCTGGACGTTTACGCCGAGTCGGAGTATATGCAAATTGACCTTTCGGCCCGCAAAAATCTGGAACTCTTTACCAACGCCCGCTCGGGCGGGCGGCGGGGTTCGCTTTTGTGGGTGTTAGACGCTACCCACACCCCCATGGGGCGGCGGCTGCTGGCGAGCTGGTTAGAGCGCCCGCTCTTACAGCCCCCCGCCATTACCCGTCGGCTGAACGCCGTGTCGGAGCTGACGGAAAACAGCCTGCTCACCGGCGAGCTGGCCGAGCGGCTGAAGGGCATTTTTGACTTAGAGCGGTTAATGACCCGCGTGGTTTACCGCTCTGCCGGGCCAAAGGATTTGCTGGACTTGGCGGCCACCCTGCGCCGCCTGCCGGGCGTGCGGCAGCAGCTTGCCGATGTAAAGGCAGAGGCGCTGGCAGCCGTGCGCGACAACCTGGACGAATTGCAGGACGTGGCCGACTGGATAACCGACGCCATAGACGAACAGGCCCCCGCTTTGTTAAAAGACGGCGGCGTGATTCGCCCCGGCTACCATGAAGAGTTAGACGAAATTCGCCGCGACGGCAGCGGCGGCCGCCAGCTCATTTTGGATATGGAAAAGCAGGAGCAGGAAGCCACCGGCATTAAAAATTTACGCATTAAATACAACAAGGTGTTTGGCTATTACATAGAAATCACCAATTCCTTTAAACACTTAACCCCCGCCCACTACGTGCGCAAGCAAACCACCGTAAATGCCGAGCGGTACATTACCGAACCGCTCAAACGCTTAGAGCAGCGGGTGCTGGGCGCGGCCGACCGGGCGGTGCAGTTGGAGTACGAGCTTTTTACCGCCCTGCGCGAAAAAGTAGGGGGCGAGCTGGAACGGGTGCAGCGCACGGCAGAGGCCATTGCATCCTTAGACGTACTGCATTCGCTGGCCACCGTGGCCACCCGGCGGGG
>CANQGN010000131.1 GCA_947623215.1 uncultured Clostridia bacterium | reverse complement strand
CATTTCTTCTACCGTTACCGGCAAGGCTTCCAGCACGGCGGCGTTAACCGCCTGCTCTACCGCCGCCAATTCTTCGCCCGCAAGGGCAGAAAAATGGGTAAAGTCAAACCGCATACGCTCGGCGGTTACCAGCTGGCCCGCCTGCTGCACGTGGGTGCCCAAAACCGAGCGCAGCGCCGCTTGCAGCAAGTGGGCGGCGGTGTGGTTGCGGGCGGTGGCCGCCCGCCGGGCTTCGTTTACGGTAAGGCAAACGGTATCGCCGGTTTTAATTTCACCCTTTTTCACCACGCCGGTGTGCACAAACAGGCCGTCGTGCGTTTTGGTGGTGGTTTGGATTTCTATTTCGGCAGTATCGGTGGCGAGTACCCCGGCGTCCCCCGCCTGGCCGCCGCTTTCGGCATAAAAGGGCGTGCAGTCGGTGACCACCGCCGCCTGCTGACCGGCGGTGCACAGCGCGGCGGCCTCGCCCTCGCAGGCGAGCGCCAGCACGGTAGCGGTACAGCTTAACTGCTCGTACCCCACAAAGCGGGTGGCGGGCAGTTTTTCAAAAAGCGCGCCGCCGCCGGCCCAGGCGTCTGCCCCCGCGTTTTTGCGGGCCTCGCGGGCGCGTTTGCGCTGCTCTGCCATAAGGGTATGAAAGCGCTCTTCTTCTACCGTAAGCCCCTGCTCGGCGGCCACGTCTTTGGTTAAATCCAGCGGGAAACCATAGGTATCGTACAGCCGAAAGGCGTCTTCGCCCGAGAGCACGCCCTCTTTGGCGGCGGCGGTAAGGGATGAGAGCATTTGCAGGCCCTGATCGATGGTGCGGCCAAAGTTTTCTTCCTCTACCCGAATGAGCTTTTGAATAAAATCCTGCTTTTCGCGCAGCTCGGGGTATGCGCTTTCGTTTTCTTGTATTACGGTGGCGGCAATGTCGTACAAAAAGGGCTTGGTAATGCCCAGCAGCCGCCCGTGGCGGGCCGCCCGCCGCAGCAGCCGCCGCAGCACGTAGCCTCGCCCTTCGTTAGAGGGCAGCACGCCGTCGCCAATCATCATGGTGGTAGAGCGAATATGGTCGGTAATTACCCGCAGCGACACGTCCGTTTGCGGGTCGCGGTGGTAGGGCACGCCAGAGAGTTCAGAAGCCCGCTCCATAATGGCCCGCACGGTGTCTACTTCAAACAGATTGTCGACCCCCTGCATCACGCAGGCCAGCCGCTCTAACCCCATGCCGGTGTCGATATTCGGGTGGTCCAGCGGGGTGTAGTTGCCTTTGCCGTCTGAATCAAACTGGGTAAAGACCAAATTCCAAATTTCTACGTACCGGTCGCAGTCGCAGCCCAGCTTGCAGGTGGGCTTGCCGCAGGAGTATTGCTCTCCCCGGTCAAAATGCAGCTCCGAGCAGGGGCCGCAGGGGCCAGAACCATGCTCCCAAAAATTGTCTTCTTTGCCCATGCGCACAATGCGCTCGGGCGAAACGCCTACCTCTTTTGTCCAAATGTCAAAGGCTTCGTCGTCGTCTTCATAAATGGTGACCCACAGCCGGTCAACCGGCAGTTCCAACACCTTGGTAAAGAACTCCCACGCCCAGGCGGTAGCCTCGTGCTTAAAATAATCGCCAAAAGAAAAATTGCCCAGCATCTCGAAATAGGTGCCGTGGCGGGCGGTTTTGCCCACGTTTTCAATATCCGGCGTGCGAATGCACTTTTGGCAGGTGGTCACCCGCTTGCGGGGCGGTGTAATTTCGCCGGTGAAATATTTTTTCATGGGGGCCATGCCGGAGTTGATGAGCAACAGCGATTGGTCGTTTTTGGGGATAAGCGAAAAGCTGGGCAGCCGCAGGTGCCCCTTGCTTTCAAAAAAAGAAAGATACTGCTCCCGCAGCTCGTTTAAACCAGTCCATTTCATTGCGGTACCCTCTTTGTCCAGTTAAATTGCCCTTATTATAACGGTTTCAACGCCGTTTGTCAACGAATCCGGCGCATTTTACCCCACATTTTGTCGCCCTACAGCCGGGGCGGGCGTTTTTTGGAATTTCCCCTTGCAAACGCCGGGCAAATCCGCTATAATAAACAGCGTGTGAAATCGCCCGGGCTTTTCGGGCTGCAATTTAAAGGAGATGCAAGAATGATTCGTGCCATTGTAGGCGCCAATTGGGGCGATGAAGGAAAGGGTAAAATCACCGACATGCTGGCGGTGGATTCTGACGTGGTGCTGCGCTTTCAGGGCGGGGCGAACGCCGGCCACACCATTATTAACGACAAGGGCAAGTTTGTGCTGCACCTGCTGCCCTCTGGCGTGTGCTACGACCACACGGTAAACGTCATCGGCAACGGCGTGGCGCTGCACCTGCCCACCTTTGAGCGCGAGCTGGCCATGCTGCACGAGCGGGGGGTTACCCCCAAACTGCTGGTGAGCGAGCGGGCGCAAATTGTAATGCCCTACCACATTTTGCAGGACGAATACGAAGAAGCCCGCTTAAAAGGGCGGCAGTTCGGCTCTACTAAGTCGGGCATTGCTCCCTTTTACTCTGACAAATACGCCAAAATCGGCGTGCAGGCCTGCGAGCTCTTTTACCCCGACCGCCTGCGCGAAAAGCTGGCGGGCGTGCTGGAAGTAAAGAATTTGCTCTTTACCCAGCTTTACGGCAAAGAACCCATAGTGCTGGACGAATTGATGGCCGAAATGGAGCGCTACCGCGCCATTGTAGCCCCCTATATTACCGACGCCTTTACCTACCTGTATAACGCCCGGCGGGAGGGCAAAAACATTTTGCTGGAGGGGCAGTTAGGCTCGCTCAAAGACCCCGACTTCGGCATTTACCCCTTCACCACCTCCTCCCACACCGTGGCGGGCTTTGGCGCCATTGGCGGCGGGCTGCCCCCGTATGAGATAGAAGACGTGGTAACGGTAGTAAAGGCCTACTCCAGCGCTGTGGGCGCCGGGCCCTTTGTAAGCGAGATATTCGGCGAAGAAGCCGACAAAATGCGCGAAGTGGGCGGCGACGCGGGCGAATTTGGCGCCACCACCGGCCGCCCCCGCCGCATGGGCTGGTTTGACGCCGTAGCCACTCGCTACGGCTGCCGCGTGCAGGGCGCCACCCGGGTGGCCTTAACGGTGCTGGACGCGCTGGGTTACCTGGACGAGCTGAAAATCTGCACCGGGTATGAGGTAGACGGCAAGGTGCTGACCGATTTCCCCGTGAACGCGCTGCTGGAACGCGCCAAGCCGGTTTACACCACCCTGCCGGGCTGGAAGTGCGACATTCGCGGTATTCGTAGCTTTGATGAGCTGCCCGAAAACTGCCGCCGCTACGTAGAAGCCATTGAACGCGAAATCGGCGTGCCGGTTGCCATTGTAACCAACGGCCCCCGCCGCGACGAATACATTTTGCGCTAACCGCACCCGCCCCTAAACACACCAAAACGCCCCGACCAACCCGGTCGGGGCGTTTGCCGTTTTTTTACAGGTGGTGGGCGTGTTCCTCTTCTTTTTTCTCCCGCCGGGCCTTGCGGTCGGCCGCCTCTTCGCCAATGGTCATGCCGTGGCAAAGCAGGGCGAGAAACAGGGCGATTTCGTGCAGGCCGATGCCCTCTGCCGCCAGCTTTTGCGCCATGGGGGCGAATACAAGCAGCCAGCGCAGCGCTGACTGGTTGAGCGACAGGGCGAGCAGCTGGGACGATGGCAGCGTAAAGACCGAAAGAAAGGTGACGATAAGGTAAAGGGTGGTGAAAATATCGCTGTTCCACCGGCCGAAGCGAGGATAGCGAAACCGGCAGCCCACCAGTACCAGACCGCCGAGGGTCAGCAGGGCGGTGGGCAGCAGCCGCCACAGCCCCGCCGGGGCAGACTGCGCCGCCGCCAGCACGGCCAAGGAATAAAGCGCCGCCGCCAAAAAGACGAGCGTAAAACAAAGCAGCGTTTTCTTCTTCATGCTTCTCTCCCCTAACCTGTTTGAATCAAAAATGGGTTGCACATACTTATTCCGGACAAAGGGCGCTTTTCGGGCGCTTCGCCCTGCAGGAACAGGCCGCTGTTGCACCCAGTTATACCGGACAACGCCGGATTGCGGACGATTGGCACTACCGAGTATAGCCCGATTTGCACCTAGTTATTCCGGACAGACCCGATTACGGACAGCTTAGCCTGCCGGGACAAACCGCAGTTGCACCTACTTATGCCGGACAAATTGCAATTGCACCCACTTATTCCGGACAACGCCGGATTGCGGGCGGTTCGCGCTGCCGAGTATTGCCCGGGTTGCACCTACTTATGCCGGACAAAGCCCGGGTTGCACCCACTTACGCCGGACAACGCCGGATTGCGGGCGGTTCAGCCCTATCGGGTACAAACCCAAAAAATAAAAAAGCCCAAACCGGAGGGGCTTGGGCGTGTGGCGCGCTTACAGGGACCCGAACCCCGGACCCACTGCT
>CANQGN010000130.1 GCA_947623215.1 uncultured Clostridia bacterium | reverse complement strand
CAAGTCCTCGCTGCTCCACAAGGCGGGTTCGGTCTCGGCGCTTGAGCCGACCCACCCTACCTGCCAGGTGGCAACGGTGGTTTCAGCAGTTTGGGTATCGCCCGGGCGCAAAAAGCCCATGCAGGCCGGGTGAGACTCCGCCGAGGCGGTAAACGCGCAGGCCAGCGACATGCAGGCCAGCGCCAGCGCCAACAGGGCGGAAAGCGAACGGTTGAACAGTTTTGCCATGGTGGTTCCTCCAACTTATCATCTGGTCACGCCGCCCAAAAGAAAAATGGGGGCGGCGCGGGGACTATTATAGCACGCGGCGGGGGCGGTGTCAACGGCAAAGCGACTGCACCCAAAAGAATACCCGGGGCGGAAAACCCGCCCCGGGCGTTGGGATTGTAAGAACCCGTTTGGTTTGGTTATTTACCGACGGCTTTGCGCAGCACCGCCAGCGCGTCGGCGGCGTTTATGGCCTTATCGCCATTCAGGTCTGCCGCCGCCTGCTGCTCGGCGGTCAGGTCGGTTTTGTGCACGGCGTAGCGCAAAATTTCCAGCGCGTCGGCGGCATTTACCTTGCCGTCGCCGGTCACGTCGCCGGGGATAATAGCCGGGGCCAGCGCGGCCAAGACTTCCAGCGCTTCGTCTAACTTCGCCTTGTTCGTCACCAGCGCCTGCTGCGCTTCGGTCAGCTTGTCAAAGGCGGCTTTGGCGGCTTCTATCGCCTCTTTGTCCTCTGCCGTTACCTTGTCGGCGGCAGGGAGTTTTTCAATTGCCTCCTCTACCGCTTTGGCGGCGGCTTCGTCCGCTATTTTTTGCTCGGCGGCGGCCAAGGCGGCCAGCGCGGCGGTGAGCTTGTCCTTATTCTCTACCAGCGATTGCTGGCTGGCGGTCAGGCTGTCAAAGCTGGCTTTCGCGGCTTCGATCACCTCTTTGTCCGCCGTGGTAATCTGGTCTGCCGGGGGCAGGGCCTCAATTTCTTCTTCTACCGCCTGGGCCGCCAGCCGGTTGGCGAGATTGGGGTCGTAAGGCTGGCCGATTTGGAACATGTAGTTGGAGGTGGTGCCAAAGTCCATATCAAAGCGGGTGGTCACGTACTCGCAGGTGACGGTTTCGCCGTCTTTGCTAAACTTCATTAAGAAGGTAAAACCCATGCCGCCGTAGGTATTCTCGTACCCCTGCGGGTCAGAGACCAGGAACTGGTAGACCGTTTTACCGGCGGCGTTTTCAGAAGTGAGCATACCAACGCCGGCTTTGCCGTAGCTGTCGTGCGCACAGAGCACGGCAATTACGTTGGGGTTGTTGTACACTACCCCTTCAAACACCGTGCTGCCCTTAAAGCCCTCGGCCAGCGCTTCGGTTTCTTCCGTTAAGCGAACCGTGCCGTTTTGGCCTTGCAGGTAAGAGTGGGTGTAAAGAATCACGCGGCAGTCGGCGTGGTCTTTTACTACCTTGTCTGCCCAGGCAATTACGTCTGCCTTGGGGTAGCAGGTGAGGGTGAGCAGCATATACTTCTGGCCGTTTTCTTCAAACACGTAGTAGACGTTTTCCATGTGGCCGTCGGTCATGGCGCCGGCGTAGTAGGGGTTGGCCGTCGTTTCTTCCTCAAAGGGGAAGGTGTGGTTGTAGTTCACCACGCTGCGGCCGTTGCCATAGTCGTGGTTGCCGATAATGGCGCCGTAGGGCATGTCGTTTTCTTTTAATACGTCAAACCCTTCGCGGACAATGTTGTAGTTGGCAATGGTGTGGTTGCTGGTCATGTCGCCCAGCTGCATCACCATTTTAATTTTTTCGTCCTCGCGGTGGTTGAGCAGCCAGTTGATGGAATTGAGATAGGTCTCCTTTTGCTGGCCGTGCCAGTTTACGGCGTAGTGCAGGTCGCTTAAATGCGCCAGCGTAAAGGCTACGTCGTCGTCCGCCGGGTGGCGGCGGGCAAAGTCGCTGTTGGGCGGGGTGATAAAGGTTTTGGTCTCATACAGCGGGGGCAGGGGGTTACCGGCCTCCAGCGTTTTTAAGCGCGACTCGTTGGGCACCATGGCCTTTTGCGCGGGGGTAAGGGCCTCAAAGGCGCTGCGGGCGGCGGAAAGCTGCTCTTTGTCGCTGGATTCGTCTAACCCGTCTATGGTAATGGCCACCGCCTTGGCGGCGAGCAGCTGCTGATACTCCTCGCTTGCCAAATAGGCGCGGTTGACAAAGCGCATATCGTCAAACGCAACGTAAAAACCGGCGGGCGCGCTGCCGTTGGCAAAGTAAATGCGCAGCGCCCAGGCAACGTCGTTATTCAGCGGTTCCAGCGGCATAACCACGTGGTTCCAGCCGTCTTTGAGCTGGCTGAAGGCCGCGTTTAAATTGGCGGCCGAAACGCTGGTGCAGCTGGTGTCCCAAGTAGACGACCCGACGGTGCGCACGGCCAGCCGGCTGTCGCTGGTGCCAAGGTTCATGGCAGAGGCGTCGCTGACGTACAAATCAAACATAATATGGCTGGCGCCGGCAATGTTACAGCCGGTAGAAGATCCGTGGTAAACGTACCAGAAGAGGCCGCCGGTACGGTCGAGCTCCCACAAAAACTGCATGGCGCCGGTGCCCTCAATGTAATGGGGGCTGGTATCTACAATGCCGCTGCCTTCCATATCCAGCGAACCGCCGGTATCAAAATTGCGGAAAGAAATATTCACCGGATCCGTAGACACAAATCTCTCCTCCTGTGCTTCCAGCAGATTTTCATTGCACAAATAGGGCTTTTGCTGCGGAGTTAAGGCCTCTACCGCGCTGCGGGCGGCCTTTACCTCGTCTTCGGACGATTCGCCCGTCAGGTCGTTAATTTGAATGGCAACCGCTTTGGCGGCTTGTACATCCGCATACTCCTGACTGTCTAAATAGGCCTGATTCACAAACCGCACGTCGTCTATAATGGTGGTAAACCCGGCCTTGGCGGAGGCGTTGCTGGCAAAGTAAATGCGGAAGGCCCAGGCAAGGTTGTCGCCCAGCGGCCGTACCAGCGGCAGCACCAGGTGGTTCCAGCCGTTTTGCAGCTTGCCGTAGGCTTCCCTTAAGGTTGCGGCGGTAACGCTGGTGCAGCTGGTGTCCCAAGTTGCAGAACCGGGCTTGCGCACGGCAAGGCGGCTGTCACCGGTACCTAAGTCCAGTTTGCTCACGTCGTTTACGTAGAGGTCGTACATAATATATTCCGCGCCGGAAATATCTACGCCTTTATCGTCGTTTACGTCGCCGTCGCCGTAAATGTACCAAAACAGTCCGGTGGTGCGGTCGTTCTTTTGTTGGAAGGCGATGGCGCCGTTGCCTTCTAGCCGGTTGGCGGTCAGCTCATAGTCCGCGTCTACCCGGTTTGTTTGGTCGCGACCTTCAATATTTACGCGGGTGGCAACGTCCATACTGCGGAACTGCACGTTGACCGCCTCTTTGGCGGCAAAAGCGGCCTCCAGCTGGGCGAGCGTATCCTCATTGCACAAATAAGCCTTTTGCGCGGGGGTAAGGGCGGTTACCGCGCTGCGAACGGCGGCTACTTCTTCTTTAGAGGATTTATCCGTCAGCCCGTTAATTTGAATGGCAACCGCTTTGGCGGCCTGTACGTCCGCATACTCCTGACTGTCTAAATAGGCCTGATTGACGAACCGCACGTCGTCTATAATAATGTTAAAGCCCGCTTTTACGCTACTCTGATTAAAATGAATGCGAATGGCCCAGGCAAGGTTGCTGGCAAGGGGCTGTTCCAGCGGCAGAACCAGGTGGTTCCAGCCGTTGTGCAGCTTTTCGTAGGCCGCGGTTAAGTTGGCGGCAGAAACGGTGGCGCAGCTGTTGTCCCACCCGGCGGAACCCACCGTGCGAATGTTCACGCGGCAGTCGCCGGCGTACTCGATTGCCGATACGTCGCTTACGTACAAATCGTACATCAAAAACTCCGCGCCGGTTACGTCTACGCCGTTGTTGTCGTTTACGTCGCCGTCGCCGTAAATGTACCAAATCACGCCGCCCTGGCGGTCGATTTTATGGGTAAAGGAGACCGCGCCGGTGCCCTCTACCCGGTTGGTGGTAAGCTCGTAATCTGCATTTTCCCCCGCTGGTTTGGTTTGGTCGCGGCCTTCAATGTTTACGCGGGTGGCTACGTCCAAACTGCGGAACTGCACGTTTACCGGTGCGGGCTCCGCCAGCGCGGGCAGGGCCAACGTTACCAGCATGGCCGCCGCCAGCAAAAGGGAAAGAATGCGTTGTTTTACTCGTTTCATTTTTTTACAATTGCCTCCTTTATCAATGAACCTGTGCTATTGGTACAATATATGATGAACCGTCGCTGTGTCAAGAGCGCCGGAGAAAAAACGGAAACATTTTTACCGCCAAAGAGGGGAAAAACTGGCGCCGGCGTTCGCCATTTGGAACGTCGCTTTGCCTACTATACCACATTTGCCGGGGCTGTGTCAACATCGACCAA
>CANQGN010000129.1 GCA_947623215.1 uncultured Clostridia bacterium | reverse complement strand
GCCGTTATATTGGCGGGCGCGCATGCCCCCCTTGTGCTGGTTGCGGCGGTAAGTGTGCTTGCCATGCTCTCGGTGTATGAGCTGCTGGCCGCCGCCCGGCTGCTGCACGCTATGCCGGTTGCCGCCGCCGGGGTGCTGTTGGCGGGCTTTGCCCCCTTTGCGGCGCTGCCCGCCGCCCGGCCCTTTGCCGGTGGGGTGGTTTTTTGCTATTTTCTGCTTTTCTTTGGCACGCTGCTGCTCCGCCGCAAGGTCGTTTCGCTGCAAGAGGGCGGGCTGCTGCTTACCGTTACCCTGCCGGTGGCGGGGGCTTACTTTACCTTTGCGGCGCTGCCCGCTTTAGGCCGGGCGGGTTACGGCGGGCTGACCGCCCGCGACGGCCTGTTTTTGCTGGTGTTTGCCTGCGGCTGCGCCTGGTTTGCCGACACCGGCGCCTATTTTATCGGCCGGTTTTTCGGTCGGCATAAGCTCGCCCCCACCATAAGCCCCAAAAAAACGGTAGAGGGTCTGGCGGGCGGCGTAATTTTCTGCGTGCTGTTCAGCGTAGGGCTGGCGGCGCTTTACACCGCTTCCCTTGCAAAGGGCGGGCGGGTCAACCTGCCGCTCGCGGCGCTGCTGGCCTTTTGCGCCGCTTTTCTTGGCACGCTGGGCGATTTGTCGGCCTCGCTGGTGAAACGCAGCTGCGCGGTAAAAGACTTTGGGCACATTATGCCCGGCCACGGCGGGGTCATGGATCGGTTTGACAGTCTGCTTGCCGTGGCGCCCTTTTTGTACTTTGCCGTTTTGCTGCTGCAGCCGCTCTGGCCGCTCATTTACCGTTAAGTTAGGAGACGTTACCATGGCCGAAAAGCGCCTGTGCGTGCTGGGCTCTACCGGGTCTATCGGCACGCAGTGTTTAGACGTAGCAACCCGGTCGGGTTATACGGTTTATGCTTTGGCAGCCTCCCGCAACATATCATTGCTGGAGGCTCAAATTCGCCGCTTTCGCCCGGCGCTTGCCGCCGTGGCGGACGAGGCGGCCGCCGCCGACCTGGCGGTGCGGGTGGCGGATACCCCCACCCGGGTGCTGCCCGGGCGGCAGGGGGTGCTGCAAGTCGCCGCCGCCGGGTGCGAGGTGGTGCTAAACGCCCTTGTTGGCGTGGCGGGGCTGGAACCTACCCTGCTGGCGCTCTCTGCGGGGTCAGACATTGCCCTCGCCAACAAAGAAACGCTGGTCACCGCCGGGGAACTGGTGATGAAAACGGCAGCGGAGCTGGGGCGGCGTATTTTGCCGGTAGACAGCGAGCATTCGGCCATTTTTCAGTGCCTGCAGGGTTCCCGCCGGGAAGATTTGGCCTCGCTGGTGCTCACCGCCTCCGGCGGGCCTTTTCGCGGGTGGAGCCGCGACCGGCTGCGGGGGGTAACCCCGGCGCAGGCACTCGCTCACCCCAACTGGTCTATGGGCCGCAAAATTTCCATCGATTCCGCCACCATGATGAACAAGGGGCTGGAAGTGATAGAGGCCGTGCATTTGTTTGGGGTAACCCCCGAGCAGGTGCAGGTGGTGGTGCACCCCGAGAGCGTGGTGCACTCGCTGGTAGAGTGGCAGGACGGCGCCATGATTGGCCAGCTTTCGCTGCCCGATATGCGCCTCGCCATTCAGTACGCCCTCACTTACCCCGCGCGGCAGCCCTCGCCCGTGGCGCCGCTGAAGCTGCCGCAGGTTGCCCGGCTGACCTTTGAGCAGCCCGACCGCACGGCCTTCGGCTGCCTTGCGGCGGCAGAAGAAGCGCTCCGCCGCGGGGGGCTTACCCCGGCGGCCTTAAACGGCGCGAACGAAGAGGCCGTGGCCCTCTTTTTAGAAGAAAAAATCCACTTTTTGCAAATAGAAGAACTGGTGCGCCGGGTGCTGGAGTCCCCCTTTGGCGAACCCGTAACCTCGGTAGAGCAGGTGCTGCAGGCCGACCGCGCGGCGCGCGAGCTGGTACGGCGGCAATTTTCGTGACAGGAGTAGAACAACGCATGACGCTTTCGGTTTGGTCCTCCCTCGCCGGTTTTTGGCACAGCCTGTGGCCCATTTTGGTGGCGGTGGTGCTGTTTGGCCTGCTGGTGATTTTTCATGAATTCGGCCATTTCTTTTTCGCCAAGCTTTTTAAGGTGCGGGTAAATGAGTTTTCGGTGGGCTTTGGCCCCGCCTTGTGGAAGCGCCAAAAAGGGCAAACCCTCTACGCGCTGCGGGTCATTCCCTTTGGCGGCTACTGCGCCATGGAGGGCGAAGACGACGCCAGCGACGACCCCGGGGCTTTTCCCAAACAACCGGTCTGGCGGCGCATGATCATTCTGGCCGCCGGGGCTTTTAATAATCTGGTGCTGGGGCTGGTGCTGGTGGGGCTGATGCTTGCGGTGCAGGGTCAGTTTTACACCACCACCGTGGCCGGTTTTGCCAAGGACGCCAAAAGCGAGGCCAGCGGCCTTGCGGTGGGCGACCGTATTGTTTCGGTAGACGGGCGGCGGGTGTACTGCTCGTCCGATTTATCGTATATGCTCATGGCGAGCGAAGACGACACCCTCACCATGGAGGTACGGCGCAACGGCGAATTGCTAACGCTGGGCGCCGTGCAGTTTGACATGCAAACGGTAGAGGGCCGCCGGGTCATCGCGGCCGACTTTGGCATTGCCGCCGCCAACATGAGCATTCGCCACCCCCTCACCTTTTTAAAGTGCACGTTTTTAGAGTCCGCCTCGGTGGCGCGGGTGGTGTGGATGAGCCTCCTCGACCTTATTGGCGGCCGGTTTGGGCTAAACGATATGATGGGCCCGGTGGGCATGGTATCATCGGTAAGCGAAACGGTCAGCGAGGCGGTCTCCGGTTCGGCCGGGGGCGTGGGGCTGGACTATCTCTTTTATTTAATGGGAATGCTTACCATCAACTTGGGGGTGCTCAATTTGCTCCCCCTGCCGGCGTTAGACGGCGGCCGCCTGGTCTTTTTGGCCATAGAGGCCGTTTGCCGCAAGCCGGTGCCCGCCCGCTACGAGGGGCTGGTGCACGGCATTGGGCTGGTGCTGCTGTTTGGGCTGATTCTCATTATTACCGGCAACGATATTTTGCGCTTAATACGGGGGTAAAAGCGGCATGGAACAAACGCGAAGAACCACCCGGCAGGTTGTGGCCGGGGGGCTGGCCATTGGCGGGGGCGCGCCCGTTTCGGTACAGTCGATGCTCAACATACCGGCGGCAGATATTGCCGGCAGCGTGCGGCAGGCGAAGGCGCTGGAGGCCGCCGGCTGCGAGATGATTCGCGCGGCGGTGCCTACCCGCGCCGACGTACCGCTCATTGCCGCCCTAAAAAAAGCGGTGCGCTGCCCCGTGGTGGCAGATATTCACTTTGACTACCGCATAGCGCTCGACTGCGTTGCCGCGGGGGTGGATAAAATTCGCATTAACCCCGGCAACATTGGCGATGAAAGCAAAGTAAAAGCGGTGGCGAACGCCTGCCGCAGCGCCGGGGTACCCATTCGCATAGGGGTGAATTCCGGTTCGGTAGAGCCTGCGCTGCTGCAAAAATACGGCGGCCCCACCCCGGAGGCGCTGGCAGAAAGCGCCCTCTCGCACGCCGCGCTGTTAGAGCAGGCGGATTTTCACGACATTGTGCTCTCCATTAAATCCTCCCGCGTGGCAGATACCTTTGCCGCCAACCGGCTGGCGGCGCAGCAGTGCGACTACCCGCTGCACTTAGGGGTAACCGAGGCCGGGCCGGGGCAAAGCGCCTTAATTAAAACCGCCGCCGGGGTAGGGGGGCTGCTGCTGCTGGGGCTGGGCGACACCCTGCGGGTTTCGCTTACCGCCGACCCGCTGCAGGAGGTAGCGGCTGGTCGGGCCATTTTAGAGAATTTGGGGCTGACCCACAACGCCCCCCGGCTGATTGCCTGCCCCACCTGCGGGCGCACCAAAATTGACTTAATTGCGCTGGCCGACCGGGTAGAGGCTTACCTTGCCAACGTGACCGCCCCGATTACCGTGGCGGTGATGGGCTGCGTGGTAAACGGCCCGGGCGAGGCCAAAGAGGCAGATGTGGGCATTGCCGGGGGCGACGGCTGCGGCGTGCTGTTTAAAAAAGGAACGGTGGTGCGCAAACTGCCGGAAGAGCAGCTGTTTTACGCGCTGACAGAAGAAATAGAAAGGATGGTAGAGGCAAATGGCCATGCGGTTTGAAGAATGTTTTGGCGCCGCCTTTGCCGGGGGCGTGCCCAAAGCGCTTTGCGCCGCCACGGTAGAGCGGTTACAGCTTTCTGCCGCCCAGCGCCGGGCGGTGGTTTCGCTTTCTGCCGCCGATTATTTGCCCTATGAGCTGCTGCGCGAGGCCCAGCAGGCGGTGGCGAACGCCCTTTCGCTGCGCGAGATTTCGCTGGTGCAGCTGCCGAACCCCGCCTTTTTAAACCAGCAGACGGCGCACGACGTGCTGCAAGAGCTGGTGCGCCAAAAGCCGGTGGCGGCCGGCGTGGTGGGGCAGGGCGCCC
>CANQGN010000128.1 GCA_947623215.1 uncultured Clostridia bacterium | reverse complement strand
ACCCCAAAGCTCCAGGGCAGGGCCACCAGTACGTCCAGCAGCGAATGCTGCTTAATAAACACGGTAGAAAGACTAATGACCACGCACCCCGCCACCGTAAGCGCCCGCAGCCAGCGCTTGCCCCGCAGCCGGGGGGTGCGGTAAAGGGCAAACACCACCGCCAAAGAGCCCACCACGTGCATACTGGGGCAAACGTTGGTGTTGGTATCGGCCGCGTAAAGGTCCTGCACCAGCTGGGTGAGCAGGTTGTGGTTGGCAAACACGGTGGGGCGCAAATCCTGCCCGTTGGGAATGAGAAAATACACGGCAATGCAAGAGAGAAAGCCCGCGCCGATGAAGGTTAAGTAGCGCTCAAAGCCGTCCGCATCCCGCAGCATTAAGTAAACCCCCATGCCAATCATGTACGGGTACCAGAGCACATAGGGAATCACGGCCCATTCGGTAAAGGGAATGAGGTCGTCTATGGGCATATAAGAAACGTAGTAGTGGGTTTGCACCACCCGCTCGGCCAAATAAAACAACGAGAGATAAACCGGCAGCACGAACAAATAGCGCAAATGCCGGTAATAATGGTGGCCAAAGGGGTCTTCATTCACCGCCCGGGGTATTGCCGCCATTGGGTTGTTCCTCCTCTAACACCGGAATAAACGCGCCGGCAAGCCCCTTGCCGCGGCGGCGAATGTAAAAATACCCCACCACGCTAAAGAGCAGCGCGCCGATGAAATTGACAAATAAATCTTCCATGGTATCGTACAGGCCAATATCCAAATACCCCGCCACCGGCAGCGCACCGCCGTTTACCGCCGTTTCGGTAATATTGGTTACCGGCAGGGCGTGGTTTTGCTGCAAGGGGTCAAGCAGGGTGGAGTAAAAGGCGGTGATGACCGTATCTTTTTGCATGTCGGTATGAAAAAGCGAGTCCATACCGTACTCAAAAAACTCCCAAAAGACCCCCACCGTCATAGAAAAGCAAAAGGCTACAGCCGCCACAAAAAAGGGAGACAAATCAAACTTAATGCGAGTGTTGCGGTTTAAAATGTCTACCATAGAGAACCCCACCGCCGCACACAAAAAGCCCCAGGTGGTGTGCAGCATGGTGTCCCAATAAGGAAAGGTTAAAAAGTAGCACTGCAATTCGCCCAAAATTTCCGCGCAAAAAATAAAGACCAAAATCAGGATTTCGAGGGCGTTTGGCAGCGCAATGCGCAGCCGCCGCCGCAAAAACTGGGGAATCCAAAAGAGCAGCAGCACCAGCAGGCACAAAAAGGCATTGTCCCAATTGCCCAGCCAAACGGCGCGAACAAGCGCCAGCAGCACCAGGGCGGTTAACACCGCGTGCACCAGCACCACCGGCCAGCGCTTGCCGGGGGGCGGCAGAGTAAAACGCAAAGCGGGCATGGTCTTCCCCTTTCTTCAATACAGGTATAGAATCGCGTTGTTGTCATTAAAAAGTATAGCATAGGCGGCGACAAAATGCAACCTGTTTCGCCCCTTCTCGCCACGGTTTTAAAAGAAATCGAAAAATTTTTTAAAAAAGGGGTTGACAAACGCGGGGTCTTGCCGTATACTACAGTTGAACGATTATTCAAGTGAAAGGTTGAGCAAGCATGAGCGAAGCGATTCCCAATTGCGATTACATGCACATTCATCAGGATTTGGTAGACAAAGTCACCGAAAACATGCCGGAGGAAGAGATTTTATACGACCTCGCGGAGCTTTACAAGGTATTCGGCGACACCACTCGCATTAAAATTTTGTACGTGCTTTTTGAGTCAGAGATGTGCGTGTGCGACATTGCCTCGCTGCTGAACATGAGCACGTCGGCTATCTCGCACCAGCTGCGGGTGCTCAAACAGGCCCAGCTGGTCAAATACCGGCGAGAGGGCAAAACCATTTTTTATTCATTGTCAGACGACCACGTGCGCACCATTATCGACCAGGGCATGGAGCACGTGGAGGAATAGCCCCGGCCCCTATTTACCTGTATGCCAAAGGAGTGGATTTTCATGACCCAAACGTTTCAACTGCAAGAGCTTGACTGCCCCAACTGCGCGGCCAAAATGGAAAGCGAGATTCGCAAAATCAAGGGGGTAGAGTCCGCCGCCGTCAGCTTTATGACCGGCCGCCTCACCCTTGCCGCGCCGGAAGACCAATTTGCCGACGTGCTGAAAAAAGCGCAGAAAATCTGCAAAAAAATCGAACCCGACTGCAAAATCGTCACCCGCTGAAAGGAGGCGCGGCGGAATGTCTGCCAAACTGAAACTCACCCTTGTTCGCATTTGTGCCGCCGCGGCCCTGCTAATAACGGCGGCGCTGCTGCCCACCGGCGGAGTGCTGCGGCTGCTCTGCTTTTTGGTGCCCTACGCGCTTGTGGGGTGGGACGTATATGCAAAAGCCGCCCGCAACCTTTGCCACGGGCAGATATTTGACGAAAACTTTTTAATGGTCATCGCCACCGTGGGGGCGCTGGCGCTGGGCGAATACCCGGAGGCCGTGTTTGTCATGCTCTTTTACCAGCTGGGCGAGTGGTTTCAAAAGCTGGCGGTGGGCAAAAGCCGCCGCTCCATTGCCGAGCTGATGGCCATTCGACCCGACTCTGCCGCCGTGCTGCGGCAGGGGGAGACGGTCATCGTATCGCCCGAAGAAGTAGCGGTAGGCGAAACCATCGTAGTGCAGCCGGGCGAAAAAATCCCGCTGGACGGCGTGGTGGCGGAGGGTGCTTCTACCCTTTCTACCGCCGCCTTAACGGGCGAAGCCAAACCGGTAGAGGTAGGCCCGGGCGACGAAGCGCTGAGCGGCTGCGTGAATCTTTCCGGGCTGCTTAAAATCACCGTCAGCCGCCCCTTTGGGGAATCGACGGTGGTAAAAATACTGGAGCTGGTAGAAAACGCGGCGGCCGGCAAAGCCAAAACCGAGCAGTTTATTACCCGCTTTGCCCGGGTTTACACGCCCGTAGTGGTGGGCGGCGCCCTGCTGGTGGCGCTGCTGCCCCCTCTCTTTGCCGGGCACTTTACCCGCTGGCTGCACCGGGCGCTCATTTTCTTAGTCGTCTCTTGCCCCTGTGCGCTGGTGCTCTCGGTTCCCCTTACCTTTTTTGGCGGCATCGGCGGGGCCTCTAAACGCGGTATTTTGGTAAAGGGCGCGCATTATATGGAAGCGCTCGCCCGCGCCAAAACGGCGGTGTTTGACAAAACCGGCACCTTAACAGAAGGGCGCTTTACCGTACAAAGCGCCGCCCCCGCCCCCGGCTGCCCCTTAAGCGAGCAGCAGCTGCTCGCCCTCGCTGCGGCGGCAGAGCAATTCTCGACCCACCCGCTTGCGGCCTCGCTGTGCGCGGCGGCCCCCGCCCCCCTGCCCGGCCCGGTAGAAAACGTGCAGGAGACGGCGGGCGAAGGGGTATGCGCTACGGTGGCCGGTCGCCCGGTTGCGGTAGGCGGGCGGCGGCTGATGGAGCGGCTGCATATCCCCCTGCCCCAAACGGAGGGAGAGCCCGCCGCAACGGAGGTACACCTGGCGGTAGAGGGGCGCTACTGCGGCAGCGTGCGCTTTGCCGACCGCTTAAAGGCGGAATCCCCCGCCGCCGTGCTACAACTGCGGGCGCTGGGGGTAGAGAAAATTGTGGTGCTGACCGGCGACCGGCCGGAGGCGGCAGAGGCGGTGTGCGCCCCCTTGGGGGTAGACGAAGTATACGCCGGGCTGCTGCCGGGCGATAAGGTAGCGCGGGTAAACGCCCTGAAACAACACGGCAAAAAGGGCGATACCCTGCTGTTTGCGGGCGACGGCATGAACGACGCGCCGGTGCTCGCCCGGGCGGACGTGGGCATTGCCATGGGGGCCATGGGCAGCGACGCCGCCATAGAGGCCGCCGACGTGGTGCTGATGGACGACAACCCCGAAAAGGTGGCGGAGGCCATTGCCCTCTCCCGCCGCACGCTGGCCATTGTGCGGCAAAACATCGGCTTTTCGCTGGCGGTAAAAGGCCTGGTGCTGGCCCTTTCGGTCTTTGGGCTTACCGGCATGTGGCAGGCGGTGTTTGCAGACGTAGGAGTAATGGTGCTGGCGGTGCTCAACGCCTCTCGTGCGCTGGCCGCCCCCCGCCGGGAAAAAGGGCAAGCAGAAACCCTGTCAACCTGAAACAATACAAACCTTAACAAACAGGCGCGGCCCCTGCCGCTGTTATGCAGCTGGGGCCGCGCCTGATTTTGGCTTTTTTAGGATTTATTTTGGGCAGCCGGTTTTTGAGCAGCCTGTTTTTGGGGGACCGATTGTTTGGCTGACCGGCGGCGGGCTTTTGCTGACCGGCGGCCTGTTTTTGCTGACCGGCGGCTGGCTTTTCTGCCGGGCGGCTCTGCGCCCCTTTACCGCCCCGCTTTTTGCGGCGGCGCCGCCGGGCGGGGGCGGCAGCGGCAGCGTCTATTTGGGTTAAGGTGCGTTTGACCGAAACGCCGTCGTACAGCCGGGTTTGCAGGCCCGCGGCCTTCAGGATATCCTCCAGCTTCTGCAGAAAGCCGGTCTTTT
>CANQGN010000127.1 GCA_947623215.1 uncultured Clostridia bacterium | reverse complement strand
CCGCAGCTCCGCCTGGTCGTGCTTTTCGGTTACCTCGTCTATGGTAACCAGCTCTTTGTTTACCCGGGTGTAAAGGTCGTGGGCTTCGTCCAGCACGTAGGCTACGCCGCCGCTCATACCGGCGGCAAAGTTTTTGCCCACCCGGCCCAAAATAACCGCCACGCCGCCGGTCATGTACTCGCAGCCGTGGTCGCCCACGCCCTCGCACACCGCCACGGCGCCGGAGTTGCGCACGCAAAACCGCTCGCCGCACACCCCCGCAATGTAGGCTTCGCCCCCCGTGGCGCCGTAAAGCGCCACGTTGCCGATGATAATGTTCTCTTGCGAGGCGAACTCTTTGGCCTTCGGCGGAAAGACCGCCAGCTTGCCGCCCGAGAGCCCCTTGCCAAAGTAGTCGTTGCTGTCGCCCTCTAACAGCAAAGTAAGCCCTTTGGGAATAAAGGCGCCAAACGACTGGCCGCCGCTGCCGGTGCAGTGGACGGTAAAGGTATCGCCCGGCAGGGAATTGCCGAAGCGGCGGGTAATCTCAGAGCCCAAAATGGTGCCCACCGTGCGGTTAACGCTGGAGGTTTGAATGGCGGCGCTTTGCTTTTCGCCGGTTTTCAGCCCCTTCTCAAAAGCAGGCAGCAGCACGGCCTCGTCTACCGTTTTTTGCAGCTCAAAATCATATAAATCCGCCGGGTCAAAATGCGACTTTTCGCCCGCCGGACCGGCGGCCAGCACGCGGCTTAAATTCACCAGCGCGGCGCGGGGGGTGGCGGCCTGCTCGCGCACCTGCAACAGGTCGCTGCGGCCCACCAGCTCGTTTACGCTGCGCACGCCAAGGGCGCGAAAACGCCGCCGCAGCTCGGGGTTTTGGGTGGCAATGCCAACGGGGCAGGTGTCTAAGTTACACACCCGCATCATCACGCAGCCCATGGTCACCAAGGGCGCGGTGGCAAAGCCGAATTCCTCCGCCCCCAGCATACAGGCAATGGCGACGTCCCGCCCGCTCATCAGCTTGCCGTCGGCCTCCAGCGTTACTTTGGAGCGCAGGCCGTTTTGCATCAGGGTCTGGTGGGTTTCGGCCAGCCCCAGCTCCCACGGCAGACCGGCGTTGTGAATGGAGCTTTTGGGGGCGGCGCCGGTGCCGCCGTCGTAACCGGAAATCAAAATGACCCCGGCCCCGGCCTTGGCCACCCCGGCGGCAATGGTGCCCACCCCGGCCTCTGACACCAGCTTGACCGAAATGCGGGCCTGCCGGTTGGCGTTTTTGAGGTCGTAAATGAGCTGGGCCAAATCTTCTATGGAGTAAATATCATGGTGGGGCGGGGGAGAAATTAAGGCCACGCCGGGGGTAGAGTAGCGGGTTTTGGCAATCCACGGGTAAACCTTTTTGCCCGGCAGGTGGCCCCCTTCGCCCGGCTTGGCGCCCTGCGCCATTTTAATCTGGATTTCTTTGGCGCTCACCAAATATTCGCTGGTCACCCCAAACCGGCCGGAGGCTACCTGCTTAATGGCGCTGCACCGCTCCGGGTCGGCCAGCCGCTCGGGCAGCTCGCCCCCCTCGCCGGAGTTGGACTTGCCCCCCAGCGCGTTCATGGCGCGGGCCATGCACTCGTGCGCCTCTTGCGATATAGAGCCGTAACTCATGGCGCCGGTTTTAAAGCGCTTTACAATGGAGTCTACGCTTTCTACTTCTTCTATGGGTATACTGTTTCCCGTGGTGCGAATGGCAAGCAAGCCCCGCAGGGTGTGCACGCTGCTTTCATCGTCTACCATGGCGGTGTATTCTTTAAAGCGGGCGTAGTCGCCGTTGCGGGTAGCCTCTTGCAGGGCAATAATGGTTTGGGGGTTGTACATGTGGTCCTCTTTGTCGCTGCCGCTGCGCAGCTTGTGGGCCCCGGCAGAATCCAGCGTGGGGTCGACCCCCAGCCCCAGCGGGTCAAAGGCATGGGAGTGGTGCCACTCTACCCCCTCGCCGATTTCGGCAAGGCCAATGCCCTCTACCCGGCTGACGGTGTTGGTAAAGTACCGGTCTATGACCGACTGGCGAATGCCCACTGCCTCAAAAATTTGGGCCGACTGGTAGGATTGCAGAGTAGAAATGCCCATTTTAGAGGCGATTTTCACAATGCCGTGCAAAATGGCCTTGTTGTAGTCGTCTATGGCTACGTGGGGGTCTTTGTCCAGCATGTTTTTGCCCACAATTTCGGTAATGGCCTCGTGGGCAAGGTAAGGGTTAATGGCGCGGGCGCCGTAGCCCAGCAGCAGGGCAAAGTGGTGCACGTCGCGGGGTTCGGCGCTTTCCAGCACAATGGAGACGGCGGTGCGCTTTTTGGTGCGAATGAGGTGCTGCTCTACCCCCGAGACCGCCAGCAGCGAGGGAATGGCCACGTGGTTTTCGTCTACCCCCCGGTCAGAGAGGATAATAATGTTGGCGCCGTTTTTGTAGGCGCGGTCGATGCGCACAAACAGGTGCTCTATCGCCTTTTCCAGCGAGGTGTTTTTGTAGTAGAGCAGCGACACCGTTTCTACCCGAAAGCCCTCTTCGTGCATTTCGCGAATTTTCAGCAAATCCACGCTGGTTAAAATGGGGTTGTTAATTTGCAGCACCCGGCAGTTATCCGGCTTTTCTTTGAGCAAATTGCCGTCGGAGCCGAGGTAAACGGTGGTGTTGGTGACAATTTCTTCGCGGATGGCGTCAATCGGCGGGTTGGTGACCTGCGCAAAGCTCTGCTTAAAGTAGTTAAAAAGCGGCTGGTGTTTGTCTGACAGTACGGCTAAGGGAATGTCAATCCCCATAGCGGCGGTGGGTTCCTTACCGTCTCTGGCCATGGGAAGAATGGAGGTTTTGACGTCTTCATAGGTATAGCCGAAGGCCTTGTAAAGCCGGTCGAGCTGGCGGCGGTCGTGCATTTCTACCTTTTTGTTCGGGATAGGCAGGTCAGAGAGATGCATCAGGTACCGGTCGAGCCATTCGCCGTAGGGGCTGCGGGCGGCGTAGTATTCTTTTAATTCGCTGTCGTCAATCAGTCGGCCGGCTTTGGTGTCGACCAGCAGCATTTTGCCCGGTTCCAGCCGGGATTTTTTTACCACGTTGTCGGGGTCAAATTCCAGCACCCCTACTTCGGAGGAAAGCACCAGCATATCGTCGCGGGTGACGTAGTAGCGAGAGGGGCGCAGGCCGTTGCGGTCGAGCGTGGCGCCGACCAGGTCGCCGTCGGTAAACAAAATAGAGGCCGGGCCGTCCCACGGTTCCATCATGGTGGCGTAGTAGCGGTATAAGTCGCGCTTGCTTCTGCTCATGGCGGGGATAGCGTCCCACGGTTCGGGAATGGTAATCATCATGGCCAGCGGCAGCTCCATGCCGTTCATCACCAAAAATTCCAGCGTATTGTCCAGCATGGCAGAGTCGGACCCCGTGGCGTTGACCACCGGCAGAATTTTGTCCATATCGTCCTTCAGCAGGTCAGAGAACATGGTCTCCTCGCGCGCCAGCATACGGTCTACGTTGCCGCGAATGGTGTTAATTTCGCCGTTGTGCAAAATCAGCCGGTTGGGGTGGGCGCGCTCCCAGCTGGGATTGGTGTTGGTGGAAAAGCGCGAGTGCACCAGCGCCAACGCGCTGGCGGTGGCGGGGTGCTGCAAATCTTTGTAAAACCGCCGCAGCTGCCCCACCAAAAACATGCCCTTGTACACAATGGTGCGGCAGGAAAGCGAGGCGACGTAAGTGTCATCGTTGCTCTGCTCGAACACCCGGCGAATGACGTAGAGCCGCCGGTCAAAGTCCAAATCGGTTTTCAGCTCCTCCGGCCGGGCAATAAAGCCCTGGCAAATGCGGGGCATACAGGCCAGCGCCCGCGGGCCCAGCACCTCCGGCGCCACCGGCACCTCGCGCCAGCCCAAAAAGGTCAGCCCCTCTTTTTCGGTAATGACCTCCAGCATTTTTTTGGCCTGGCTGCAAGCCAGCTCGTTTTGAGGGAAAAAGAACATGCCCACCCCGTACTGGCGCTCGCCCGGTAAGGGCAGCCCGGCGTGCGCCGCAAAAAAGGCATGGGGAATTTGCAGCAAAATGCCCACGCCGTCGCCGGTTTCGCCGCTGGCGTCTTTGCCGGCGCGGTGCTCTAACCGCTCTACAATTTTTAAGGCGTCGTCTACCACGCGGTGGCTTTTTTGGCCTTTCATGGAGATAACGGCGCCAATGCCGCAGGCGTCGTGCTCAAAGCGGCGGTCGTATAATCCCGTTTGCAACTGTTCGCTCCTCACTGTGTTTGCACTCCGTTTCGCGTATGGTCTGGTTTCGTTTCGTTTTACTCTGTTTTTTGCCCGTTTGCCCGGCAAAAAGCAGCGAAAAAAAGACAAAAGCGCCCTGCTTACTGCAAGACGCCTTTGCCTTTTGTTCCCCTATTATAGCACCGGGGGGTTCGTTTGTCAATCCCCGGTTTTGGTTTTTTACAATTTTGTCCACGAACGGGACATGATTCTAAAAGAATTTAAGGATGCACGGGTTTTAAATGATGACGGGGACATCAAACAATGGAATGCCGGTAAAATT
>CANQGN010000126.1 GCA_947623215.1 uncultured Clostridia bacterium | reverse complement strand
GGTGGAGTGTGTTGATTTCCTTGCCAGCTGCGGGCATTTCGGCCCGCGTACTGGATATTCACACCGTAAAACCGCTGGACGAAGAGCTGATTTTGGCCGCCGCACAAGAGACCGGCGCGCTGGTAACGGCAGAGGAACACTCGGTGGTCGGCGGGCTTGGCGGCGCGGTTGCCGAGCTGCTGGCCGAGCGCTGTCCCGTGCCGGTGCTGCGGGTTGGGGTAAACGACCGGTTTGGTACCTCCGCCCCCGCCGCGCAGGTGCTGCAAGCCTATGGTTTAACTGCCGAAGGCATTGCCGAAAAGGCCCGCCAGGCCGTTTCTTTGAAAAAGTAAATTTTCATAAAGCAGTATGACAAAGAAAACCATCTGGGCGCAAAACCCAGATGGTTTTTTGTAAGTCGCTTTTTGGTGGCTTACCGCAGCTCTTTGACCATTTGGCGGTAGGGCAGGGGGGTAAAGCCCATTTTTTGGTAAAGGCGAAGGGCGGCCTCGTTTTGGGGTTCCACTTCCAGCCGCAGGCGGGCGTAGTTCGGTTCCAGTTTTTCTTTTACGTAGGTAAAAAATTCGCTGCCCAGCCCCTTGCCCCGGTGCTCCGGCAGTACAAACAGTTCCTCTATCCACAGCACCATGCCGCCCGCCTCTTGCGAATAGGTCTGGGCGGTCAGGGCGTAGCCCACCGGTTTGCCGGCGGCCTCCAGCATATAGCCCGCCGCGTAGGGGCTGTTTTGCATCAGCTCCTCAAACGTGCGGGCGTGGTAGGCGGGGGGCACGGGGTGGGCCACCGCCTCGGAGGCGTAAAAAGCGCGGGCGAAAATCAAAAACGCCGCGCGGTCGTCTTTGGTAATGGGTCGAACCATGTTAATGTTCTCCTTCCTCCGCCGCAAAAAACACGCACAGCCACACGCAGCGGTGGTGCGGGCGACCCGGTGCTTTTGGTGCGGAGACAAATAAAGGGAATCTCCTGCTTTTAGCGTCTGCACCCGGCCGTCGGCAAAGGCGAGGTCGGCTTCGCCGGTAAGCAGCGCCACCCACTCGCCCTCTTGTTGGTCGTACCAGTCGGTGGTTTGCCCGGTAGAGAGAATGCGCTCGATGCGAACGGCGGGGCCTGCAAAAATTTGTTCGGTGACTTCTTTTGTTTCGTCCGCCCCGGTAAAATCAAATAGATTGTTCATGCTTCTCTGTCGCGTTTCAGGGCGCGGTAGCTGCGGTCGTACGTCGCCTCGGCCGCTTTAGAGAAAAAGCAGGCGGGGAATTCGTCCGGCCGGTGGTTGGCAATACAGGCACAGCATTTGCCGTGGTATTGGCAGGGGTAGGTGCAGGGGCAGTCTTTTGCGTGGCGGTTGTCGCAGGCCATAGCAAGTCTCCTTTCCGTTTTCTTCCCATTCATTGTATCATACGGCGGCAAAAAATGCAAATTCTCTTTGAAAAACGCCTTGATTTCCACCCCCGCGCATGGTATGCTACTAATAGAAAAACAAGGGGGATGAACCATGAAACGCTTTGGAGGACTGCTGGTGGTGCTGGCCGGGTGCCTGTGGGGCAGCATGGGGCTGTTTGTGCGCACCCTTTCGGCCTACGGCTTTACCACGCTGCAAATTGCCGCCCTGCGGCTGCTTACCGCGGCGGTGATGCTGCTGCCCTTTGGCCTCGCCAAAAAGGGGGACCGGCGCATGTCGCTGGGCGACTTTTTTCTGCTGGTGGTCATGGGGCTTGTCAGCATTGCGGCCATGAGCGTTTGCTACTTTACCACCATTCAGCTTTCCTCTCTTTCTACGGCGGCGGTGCTGCTGTATACGTCGCCGGTTTTTGTTACGCTGCTTTCGGCCGCCTTTTTGCACGAGCGGCTAAACGGCCAAAAGCTGCTGGCGCTTGCCCTTGCTGTGTGCGGCTGTGTGCTGGTGGCGGGGCTTTCGGGTGCGCTGCCTGCGGCGGCGGTGGTAAGCGGCCTGCTTTCGGCTGTTACCTACGCCAGCTACTCTATTTTCGGCCGGTTCGCCCTGCGGCGCTGCGCCCCGCTTACCGTTACCGTGGTGGCCTTTTCGGCCGCCGCCGTGGCGCTGCTTTGCTGCTGCCGCCCGGCGCAGCTGTGGTCGGTGGTGGCAACCCGCTTTTCGCTGCCCATGCTGCTTTGGGTGTTGGCGGCGGGATTCTTTACTGCCGTTGCCCCCTTTTTGCTTTACACCGTGGGGCTGCGTACCACCGAGGCCTCCCGCGCTTCGGTGCTGGCTTGCTCTGAACCCGCGGCCGCCACGCTGTTTGGCTTTGCCGTTTACGGCGAAGTGCCCACCCCCCTTGCCTTTACCGGCATGGCGCTTATTTTTGTTGCCATTGTGCTGCTCTCGTTTGGCCGGGCGGCGCGTGAATAGAAGAAAGGTTAGGGACGGAACTACAATGGAAATTCGGTTGAATCCCGATAACGAAATGGTCGCCCGCCTGCGGGAGGGGCTGCGCCGCACCGGCGGCTACTGTCCCTGCAAGCGCGAGCATACTGACGACAACTACTGCATGTGCCGGGAGTTTCGCGAGCAAATTGCCGACCCGAACTTTGAGGGCTTTTGCCACTGCCGACTGTATTACAAAGCCAAATAATCGAAAACGCAAGCGCCCGCCGGGAATTCACCCAGCGGGCGATTTTGTTAGAGCAGGAATCTTACCGTCGCGCAAAGCGCCGCCCCCACGGCGGTGGGCAGGGCAAAGGCGACCAGCGTGTAGCGCAGGCTTTTGGTCTCTTTGTAAACGGTAAGCAGCGTGGTGGCGCAGGGCCAGTGAAAGAGCATAAACAGCAGCATACACAGCGCGGTTTCTTTGCGCCAGCCCATAGCCAGCAGCAGCGAGCGCATATTTTCCAGCGTGGCGGTATCACTCAGCGCCCCCTGCTGCATGTAGCCCATCAGCATAATGGGCGCCACAATCTCATTGGCCGGCATACCCAGAATAAAGGCCAGCAAAATCACGCCGTCCAGCCCCAAAAAGCGGCCCGCCGGGTCTAACAGCGCGGCGAATAAAGAGAGCAGCGTGCGCCCTTCTACCCGCAAATTGGCCAGCAGCCAAAGCAGCCCGCCCGCCGGGGCGGCCACCGCCGCCGAGCGCCCCAGCACAAAGAGCGTGCGGTCGAGCACCGAGCGCACCACCACCTGCCCCACCCGGGGCAGCCGGTAGGGGGGCAGCTCCAAACTGTAAAAAGAGGGTTCCCCCCGCAGCAGCGTTTTAGAAAGGGCGTAAGAGCAAAGAAAGGTCATGCACACCCCCAAAGCCACCACCGCCGTCAGCTCCGCCGCACCAAGTAAAGAGGCCAGCGGCCCGCTGCCCGCCGCAAAAAAGAGGGTGAGCAGCGCCAAAATGGTGGGGAAGCGGCCGTTGCAGGGCACCAGCGAATTGGTTAAAATGGCAATCAGCCGCTCCCGCCGAGAGTGAATAATGCGGCAGCCCACCACCCCGGCGGCGTTGCAGCCAAAGCCCATGCACATGGTAAGCGCCTGCCGCCCGCAGGAACGGCATTTTTGAAAACAGGCGTCTAAATTAAAGGCCACGCGGGGCAGGTAGCCCAAATCCTCTAACAGCGTAAACAGGGGAAAGAAAATGGCCATGGGCGGCAGCATAACCGAGACCACCCAGGCGAGGGTGCGGTAGACCCCCTGTGTTAACAGCGAGACGACAGCGCCCGGCAGCCCCGCCCCCCGCAGCAGCCGGGTAAGCGGGGGAGCAAGGGCAAACAGCCCGCGCGAGAGCAGGGCGGAGGGCCCCTGCGCGCCGTAAATGGTAAGCCAAAACACCACCAGCAGCAGCAACAGCAAAAAGGGCAGCGAGGTGTATCGGCCGGTGAGCAGCCGGTCTATGGCGTTTTGGCGGCGGCTCAGGGTGGGGCTACCGCCGCAGCGCCGGCACAAGGCGGCGGCGGCAGCGGCTTTGGCCTGCCATAAGTTCTTTACCGCCTCCGCTTCGCTTACCCCCCGCAGGGCGAGCGCCTGTAGGCTTTGCGCCCGCTCTACCGGCGGCCGTGCGCCGGTGTGGGCTTCAAACGCCTGCCAAAACTCTTCGTCCCCTTGCAGCAGTTTTACCGCCAAAAAGCGCTCGCGCATAGCGGTGGGGTTGTAAGGGCGCAGCAGTTCTTCCAGCCGGTTCAGTTCTTCCTCCACCGCCGGTAAATACCGCACGGGGCTGTGGGCGGCGTTGCCATTGCCCGGGCGGTGCAGCAGCCGCCCCAGCGTGCGGGCGCTTTTTCCCTTACGGGCGCTGGTTTGTACCACCGGCACCCCCAGGGCGCGGGCAAGGGCGGGGGCGTTTATGTGAATGCCCCGCTTGTTCGCTTCGTCTGTTAAGTTCAGGCAAAGGGCGGCGGCGGGACAAAGCTCCAGCACCTCCAGCGCCAGCGTAAGCCCCCGCGCAAGGCAGGTAGAGTCGCACACCACTACCACGCTGCCGGGGGCGTGAAAGGCCAGGTAGTCCCGCGCCACCGCTTCTTCCGGCGAGGCGGGGGTGAGGGAGTATGTCCCCGGCAAATCCACCACCCGCACCGCCTCGCCGCCGTGGCGGTATATCCCTTCGGCCCCCGCTACGGTTTTGCCCGTCCAGTTGCCGGTGT
>CANQGN010000125.1 GCA_947623215.1 uncultured Clostridia bacterium | reverse complement strand
CCAAGGCGGCCGATACCATTTACATGATGGAAAACGGCCGCATTGTGGAGCAGGGCAGCCACGAACAGCTGCTGGCGCTGGGCGGCCGCTACGCCGCCATGTTCCGGCTGCAGGCCCAGCACTACTCCTTTATGGCGGGAGAAAGCGCGCCCCCGCCGGTGCTGCCGGAGTAAATTTTCGCCGCGAGAAATCTTGACAACGCAGGGCAAATATGATACACTAACTGCGTTGTCTTTTGCGGGTGTAGTTCAATGGTAGAACACCAGCCTTCCAAGCTGGATACGTGGGTTCGATTCCCATCACCCGCTCCAAAAATCGGCAAGCGACCTTTGGGAGCTTGCCGATTTTTACTTATTCACTATTCATTCTTCACTATTCACACGTCGCCGCAAACTCCGCTTCGTTCGTTTTGCCGCAGGCGGCAAAAGCTCACCCGCTCCGTTGCGGCTCCTTTTCCCCACAAAACTTCGTTTTGCGGGGGCCCCGTAATACGCTGCTGATTTTTGGTAGTGAATAGGTAATAGTGATTAGTGAAGAAGTGCGGTGTCCGCTTCGCGGACGATTAAAATTCATTTCGCCGTTAGGCGAAACATCATTCCACCGACAGGTGGAACATCATTGCGACCAACGGGAGCTGCATCATCCCGCCGCAGGCGGCGTCCCCTACCAAAACCAATCGGCAAGCGACTTTAACGCCTGCCGATTTTTTTATTTTTCATTCTTTAGTTTTATTTTACCAATGCGCGACAAGGTGGCGGCGGCCAGCGCGTACATGCCCTCGTTTAGCTCCGGCCCGCGGGTGGGCGGCAGGGCGCGGTAAAGGGATTGCACCTCTTCATACCGGCGGGCGGCGCGGGCGACGGCATCCTGCCACGAAAGGTAGATTTCCTCCCCCGCTTTTTGGCCGAGCTCTTGCAGCAGCGGCAAATGCTCGCCCGCAAAGCATAGCTGCTCGGCGACCTCCCGCACGCTCTCGCCCGTTAGCAGGCCGTTGCGGCGGTGGGTTATGCCCTCTGCCGCGCAGCTGCCGGCCAGCAGCAGGCTGGGGCACTCGCAGGCAGCCGCCTCGCGCACCACTATGCCGTTGGTGTCAAACGTAGAGGGAAACAAAAAGAGGTTGGCGCGGCTGTACAGGGCGCGCAGCTGCTCGCGGTCGCGCACCATGCCGAGAAAGCGGCAGCGCTCGCCCAGCCCCAATTCTTCTGCATAGGCGCGAATTTCGTCGCCGTCTACCCCGTCGCCCACCACCAAAAAGCGGTAGTCCAGCCCCCGGCGGGCGGCCTCGTGCAGGGCGTCCAGCGTTAAGCGAAAGCCCTTGTACCACATCAGCCGGCCGACGTACAAAAACACCGGCATTTGGGGCGCAAGGTCGTAGCGGCGGCTGAGCGCTTCTACCGCCTCCTTTGGTGCGGGGCCTTTGGGGAAATCCACGCCGTTTTCCATCACCCGCACTTCGCCCTTATACCCCAGGCTTTTCAGGTTGTCCGCCGCGCCGCGGCTGACCGTCCACACCTCGTCGCAGGCAGAGATATTGTCTACAATCGCCCACAGCGAGGCCTCTTGCAGCAGCTTGCCCTTTACGGCGTTGCGCACATCTACATCAAATTTCGTGTGGTAGGTAATAATGAGCGGCACCCGCAGCCGCTCGCGCAGCAGCCGCGCCAAAATGGTAGAAACAATGGGGCAATGGCTGTGAATAATGTCCGGCGCGGCGGTCTCTAACCGGCGCAAGAGCGAAGGAGAAAAGGGGTTGCCCGCCCGGTAGCCGGTGTTTTTGGCGTTGTAGCTGCGGTAGCGAATGACCGGAAAATCGTAATCGTCCGCCGCGTTGGGGTACCAGGGGGTGGCCACAAAGGGCCGGTGCCCCTGCCCGGGCAGATTTTTGGCGTAATTGAGCACCACGTTGGCAACGCCGTCTACTACCGGCGGAAAGGAATCGTTCAGCAGCGCAACTTTCAAAGCGGGTCTTCTCCCCTTTCCGGAAGGATTTGCCGTTGGCTTTTCTTCATTTTAGCACACCTTGCCCCAAATTACAACCACAACCGAAAAAAACCGCACACGGCGAACCGTATGCGGCTTTTTGTTGCTTTAGGGTCGGAAAATGGCAAGCCCGGTGCGTTTTTCCCAGTCGCCGAAGGAGGAGCGCTCGACCGCCTCATAGTCCGGGCGAGAGTCAAAAGTCACCCGGCGCACGGAGGGCACGCCGTCTTCTATGACCATATACTCCCCGGCCTTGGTGCGACTGTCTGCCCCCAAATGGTAGGAAAGGCTGCCGGGGTTGAGCATCAAGTTTTCGCCCCCCAGGTAGACCGCCATGCAGTGGTGCGAGTGGCCGAAGATAAGGCAGCGGCGCTCGGCAGCGGGGCCGCCAATGCGCTTCCAGGCGGCCTCAAACTTATCTTCCGACTGGTAGTGCACCAGCCAGTCTGCCACCGCTACTACGGTATCGTCTTCATCTGCGCTGTGCACCATGCCGTAGGCAATGCCGTCGGCCTCCATAACCGCCGTCTCCGGCAGGGCGGCTACGTAGGCTAAGTCTTCCTCTGTCATGCAGGCTAAATTATGCCTGGCAAAGCTGTCGGCCGTCAGCGGGTCGTCTAAATGGAGCAAGCCCTCTTTCAGCCCCCGCTGGGCCATGGCCGTATCGTGGTTGCCGGTGACCGCCGTTACGTTGTGGGTGCGCATCCAGTCGATTACCTCGTGAGGCTGTAGGCCGTAGTCAATCATATCGCCGGCAAACCAGGCGGCGTCCCACTGCTTCTCTTGCCGCTCTAACGCTTGCAGGGCGGCAAAATTGCTATGCACGTCTGAAAACAGCAGAATTTTCATAAAAGCGCCCCTCCTTACTGCCAGTTCAGGGTTACGGTTACCGGGTCGGCCACCGCTTCGCAGTCGTAGCGAATGAGCAGGGTGTCGCTGGCGTCGTCCGGCGTGAGGGTAAGCTGGGCCTCTTTACCGGCGGCGGTAAGCCCCACGGCGCTTTGCAGCGTGCGCCCGGCGCGGAACACGCGGGTTACGGTGTAAGAGGCGGAGGGCTGGGTAATGGTAAAGGCGGTTTTCTTCGCTTCTTCCGTTGCGGGGGCCAGCTCTACCCCGCCGGTGTAAAGCAGCCGGGGTTTGTCGCTTTGCACCAAATCGGTCACGTCGTAAAAGAAGGCGGTATGCTCCGGCTGCAAGTGGGGGTTGGTAACCACCGGCAGCGAATGGTCGAACAAATCTAAGAAGGTATGGGCTTTAGAGAGGCAAACCGACTGGTCGCCCGCCCAGGCGGCGGTGTACCGGCCGCGCACGGCCGCCAGTACGGAAGAGGGCTGGTAGCCCACTTCGTCGCCCTCTAACAGGCGCTTGCAAAGCGAAACGAAGAGCTCGGCTTTTTCTTTGGTGTCCGCATACCAGGCGGCCGGCATTCCAACCGCGGCAAAGCGGCCGGCCCCTACCGCGGCCTCTATGCCAACGGCGGCCCCGCCAAGGGTAATAAAGGACTCTGCCCCCGCAAAGGTAAGGGTGCGGGCGGCGGCTTCTCCCTCTACCGCGCAGCCGGCTGCAAGCGGGCTGCCCGCCATGGCGGGTACCCCAGCCTCCGCCCCGGCGGCGTAGGTAACGCCGGTCAGGGAGAGCGCATCCAACAGCTGGCGCAGCGGGGTGGTGCCGGCTTTTTGCCACCAGCTGCCCGGCACGTCGTCAAACGGGTCCTGCCCGCCCAGGTAAAGCAGGCGACCGCCGGCCTTTACCCACTCGGCCAGCACGCCGTTGGCCTTTTCGTTGAGCGACTTCATGCCGTCATACGTTACCACCAGCAACCGCAGGTGGGCCAGCTGATCGACCGAATGCAGGGCGTCGAGCGAAACGATTTCCGGCAGAATGCAGTCGTGCATCCATTGTAACGTCCAGCCGAAAATGGTGGCCAAAAAGTTGCCGGTTAAGGTAAAGGGCTTGCTGATGCACCAACCGGCGGTGTCTGAAAGGGCCATGCCAATGCCGGGCGCCCCGGCATAGAGCGCGCCGGAGAGGGTGTTCTGCTTTTGGTAAAATTCATATACGTTAGACTGCACCGCCTGATAATCGGCATCCGCCGCGCCAAAAGCCCGCTGCGGCCACACGGTAAACTGCGAGCAGGCAGTGTCTTTTTGCAGCATAGAGGCCACCACCGTTTGCCGCCAGTGCTCCTGCTTCCACTCCGGGGTAACGTGGGGATTATCCGACGACGGGTCTTGCAGCAAATAGAGCGCCTGGTCGGGCCGCATAAAGGTGCGGTAAGAGCGGTACTGCACCGTAGCGGTGGCAAAGGGGTGGGGATCGTTGGTACCGGCGTAGGGCAAGGGGCGGCCTACGCCGTCTGACCAGGTTTGGCCGATAATGCCGTCTACCGTGGGCAAAGAGGCGTAAAGCGAAATGCCGGTAGAAATGCCGTGGGCGCAGTAATCGTCTACGCTGTGGGTGGCAATAATTACCTGCACCTCCGGGTATTTTTCTTTTACCCGGCGAGAGAGCAGGTCAATGGCCTCGTAAAAGAGGGTGGCTTTGAGCTGCTGGGTTAAATAGGTCGCCGTGGCAGAGGTCTCTTGCCGGGCGTAGGGTACATCATAATGGCGGGCCCATTCCTCCTGAAAGCCGCCGGAATAACCGGCGGGGTTCCAAAGCTCCGGTTCTTCAAAGGCCAGCACCTTAATGAG
>CANQGN010000124.1 GCA_947623215.1 uncultured Clostridia bacterium | reverse complement strand
TGGCCGATGTCGGCAAAATGCTGCAACACCGCCTTTTGAATGGGGATTTCGCGCACCGTGACCCCCAGCGCCCGCATAAGCGCCAGCGCGTTGCGGTAGGTGCCATCGGTTGTGCCAAAGCAGGGCATGGTAACGCCCAAAATGTTGGTGCGCGGCAGCCCCAGCCGCTCCATACTGCTGGCGGCGGCAAGCAAGGCCAGGGTAGAGTCCAGCCCGCCGGAGACCCCCACCACCACCTTGCCGCCGGTAACCGAAAGCCTTTTCGCAAGGGCGGCGGCCTGCATGTCAAAAATGCGGCGGCAGCGCTCGCCCCGGCGCTTGCGCGAGGCGGGTACAAAGGGCAGCGGGTCGACTTTCAGCAGGGCGCCGTCGCTCTCCGCCGGGGTAAAGGAAACCGGCACGCGAAGGGGCGGGGGGTAGTCTGCCGCGCAGGCGGCAAAGGTTTTGTTGTGCTGGCGGTCAAAGGCCAATTCGTCCAGCAATAAATCGGCGGTCAGCATATAATCGTCGTCTACCGTGCGCTCGTTTTCGGCTATCAGGCGGCCGTTTGCGGCAAGCACGCTGCTGCCGCTGTAAATTAAATCGGTAGAAGATTCGCCCGCCCCGGCGGAGGTGTAAAGGTAAGCGCACAGCCCGGCGGCCGACTGCTGGCAGCAAAGGGTGCGGCGGTAGGCGCTTTTTTCTACCGTTTCATTGCTGGCCGAAAGATTGAGCACAACGGCGGCCCCGCCCAGCGCCATGCGAGAGGAAGGGGGTATGGGGGCCCACAAATCTTCGCAAACTTCTACCCCCACGCCAAGGCCGTTTGCTAAAGTATACACCAGCCCCGCGCCCACCGGTACCCGCTCGCCGCAAAGGGTTACCTCCGCCTGGCTTAAGCGGGCGGCCGGCTGAAACCAGCGGGGTTCGTAATATTCGTTATAAACCGGCAGGTAGCTTTTTACCGTTACCCCCACCGGGCGGCCGTCTGCCAGCACCGCGGCCGCGTTAAAGAGCTGACCGTCTACTGCCAGCGGCAGGCCGACGGTTACAAACAGCCCCTTTGTATGGGGCAGCAGCTCGGCCAGCGCGGCCTTGCAGTCCTCTAACAGCGGGCGCTGAAAAAACAGGTCGCCGCAGGTATAGCCCGTAAGGCAAAGCTCCGGAAAATTCACCAGCGCGGCGCCCTTTTGCCGGGCAAGCTGCAAATAGCGCAAAATCTGGCGGCAGTTCCAGGCCACGTCGCCCACCCGCACGGGGGGCACGGCGCTGGCCACGCGAAGGGTGTGCTTCATAATGCAAAAGCTCCTTTGTTCAATCAAACTGAACCCCATTTTACCACATGGCCGGGGGTTATGCAAGGTCGTCTTCTCGCAGCACGGCCAAAACCGGCTGCCGGGGCGGCGGCGGCGCGGAGGTTACCGTAAAGGCCCCCGCCAGTAGCCGCTCGGCCTCCGGCAATAAGGCGGCGCGGTCGGTAAACAAACAGGCGACCGGCTGCCCCGCCCGGCAGGGCTCGCCCGGCTGCACCAGCAGCCGCACCCCCGCCCCGGGGCTGACCGGCTGGTCTTTGGTAAGCCGCCCCGCGCCAAGCAGGCAGGCCGCCCGGCCCACCGCCAGCGCGTTGGCCCCGGCAAAATAGCCGCTTTGGGGCAGCGTAACCTCTCGCCTGTAGGGCGCGGCGGGCAGCAGCGCCTCGTTTTGCACAATGGCGGGGTCGCCCCCCTGCGCCGCCACCCACCGTTCAAAGGCCTCTAAGGCGGCGCCGCTTTGCAGCAACGCTTCTGCCTTTGCAGCCGCCTGCTCGGGGGGCAGAGCGAGCGCCATGCCAATGAGCTCGGCGGCCAGCGCCAAACTCACCTGCCGCAGCGCCGGGGCGCCGCCCCCTTTTAGCACCGCCAGCGCCTCGGCTACCTCCAGCGCGTTACCGGCGGCCGCCCCCAGCGGGCCGTTCATCTCCGTTAATACCACCCGCACCCGGCGGCCGAAAGCCCGCCCAATGGCCTGCATGGTGTGCGCCAGCTGCCGGGCCTCCGCCTCGGTTTTCATAAACGCGCCGGCGCCTACCTTTACGTCCAGCACCAAGTTGCGCGCGCCGGCGGCCAGCTTTTTGCTCATAATGCTGGCGGCAATCAGCGGTATGCTCTCTACCGTGGCGGTTACGTCGCGCAGGGCGTAAATGGCTTTGTCTGCCGGGGCCAGCTCGCCGGACTGCGCCACCACGGCGCAGCCCACCTGCCCGGCCTGCCGCAAAAAATCTGCCGGAGAAAGGGTGAGACGGTACCCCGGAATGGCGGCGAGCTTGTCGACCGTGCCGCCGGTAAAGCCCAGCCCCCGGCCGGACATTTTGGCCATTACCCCACCGGCCGCCGCCACCAGCGGGGCGACGATTAGAGTGGTAACGTCCCCCACCCCGCCGGTGCTGTGTTTATCTGCCGAGCGGTCGCCAAAGGCAGATAAATCCAGCTGCTCGCCGCTGTGCAGCATTTCGGACGTCAGCGCCGCCGTTTCTTCGTTTGTCATACCCCGGCAGCAGACCGCCATTAAAAAAGCGGCCATTTGGTAGTCGGGGATGCGCCCGGCGGTGAACCCGCCTACCAAAAAGGCCAGTTCCTCCCGCGTTAAGGCCTGCCCCAGGCGCTTTTTGTCAATTAAATCCACCGTTTGCATGGCCTGCCCCCCGCTTTATGCCGACTCTCCCGGCAGCAGAGAGAGCGCCAGCCGAACCATATCGGTAAAGGCGGTTTCGCGCTCCTCCGCCGGGGTGGCTTCGCCCGTAAACAAATGGTCAGAGACGGTTAAAATGCTCAGCGCCCGGCGACCGGCGCGGGCGGCGTTCATGTACAACGCGGCGGTTTCCATTTCTACCGCCAGCACCCCCATTTGCCGCCATTTTTTAGCCGAATCGTCGCCCGGTTCGGCGTAAAACCGGTCAGAGGTCACCACGTTGCCCACCCGGGCGGGCAGGTGCAGCGCGGCGGCAGCGTCTGCCGCCTGCCGCAGCAGGGCAAAGTCTGCCAGCGGGGCAAAGGCGCCGGGTAGGCCAAACCCGGCGGCATAGGCAGAGTCGGTACAGGCCCCCTGCGCCAGCACCAGCTCGCGCAGGCGCAGCCCCTCCGCCAGGCCGCCGCAGGTGCCCACCCGCAAAATGGTTTGCACCCCAAAGGCGTGAAACAGCTCATAACTGTAAATGCCCATGGCAGGGCTCCCCATGCCGCTGGCCATTACGCTGACCGGGCAGCCGTGGTAGCGCCCGGTGTAGCCCTGTACCCCGCGCACGTTATTGACAAGGCGGGGGGAGTCAAAAAAGCGCTCGGCTATCATGCGGGCGCGCAGCGGGTCGCCCGGCAGCAGCACGGTGGGGGCAAAATCGCCCGGCTGCGCCGCGATGTGAGGGGTAGGTGCGGTAAGGTTCATGGGGTCTTCCTCCTTTATGCTTTATCTCGCCAAGCAAAAACGGCCGGAGAACCCCCCGGCCGCCTGTTTGATGCGTTATTCCTGATCGTCAATTTCTTCCACTTCCGGCTGGTCGGCAGGGGGCGACGAGCGCTTTTTGTCTGACAGCTTGGGAAGAATGAGCAACGCGGCAATGGCCACCACGCACAGACCGCCCGCCACAAACAGCACGGTCAGCAGGCTGCCGGAATCGTCGCCGGTGGGGGGATTGGTCAATAATTGAGAAAGCATTGCGAGCATATGGGTTCCTCCTGAATTTTGTTTGGTTGCACCTGATTCATCTTGCAAAGAGGGAAGGTTCTATGTATAATAGTAGTATACACGAACCCGACCGCAATTGCAAGGGGGAAAAACACAGCTTATGAAAATCACCGGAATTATTGCGGAATATAATCCCTTTCACAACGGCCACGCCGCCCAAATTGCCGCGGCCCGGCGGGCCGGGGCCACCCACGTGGTGTGCGTAATGTCCGGCAACTTTACCCAGCGGGGCGACGCCGCGATATGCGACAAGCTCACCCGCACCCGCGCGGCGCTGGCCGGGGGGGTCGATTTGGTGCTGGAGCTGCCGGTGCCCTACGCCCTCAGCTCTGCCGCAGACTTTGCCCGGGGGGCGGTAGATACCCTGCTTGCCACCGGCTGTTTAGACGCCCTGCACTTTGGCAGCGAGTGCGGCGACCTTTCGCTCTTAGAGCAAACGGCAGACGCCATTGTAAAGTTAGAGGGTCGCCGCATATTAGACGACAAAACCCGCCCCACGGCAGAGCAGCGCTGCGCCGCCCTGCGCGAAGAGGGGCAGGAAGCGCTGGCGGCGGCGCTGGAACAGCCCAACAACCTGCTGGGGGTAGAGTACCTGCTGGCGCTGCGGCGGCGGTACGCCCGCACGGCGGTAGAAACCACCCCCCGCACCGGCGCGGCGCACGACAGCGACGGGGCGGCGGGGAGCATTTGCTCCGGCGCACAGCTGCGCCGCCTGCTTACGGAAGACCCGGCGGCGGCAAACGCCTTTTGGCCAGCCGCCTCTGCCGCGCTTTACCGCGAGGCCGTCGGCAACGGGCAGGCCCCCGTAACCTTGCAGCGGTTAGAGGTGGCGCTGCTCTCGCGCCTGCGCATGGCCGAACCGGCCTATTTGCGGCAAATTGCCGGTGTGGCGGAGGGGCTGGAAAACCGCCTGTACGAGGCCGTGCGCCAAAGCCCCACCTTTGCGGCGGCCGCCGCCGACAAGGTGGCCGCGCTGTCCCGCGTGACCGGCTCCGGCCGTGACC
>CANQGN010000123.1 GCA_947623215.1 uncultured Clostridia bacterium | reverse complement strand
CCAATCTGGTAGCGGATTTTCGCTTTTTGCAAGCCTTGCAGCCGGATATGATTGGCATTGGCCCCTTTTTGCCGCAGCACGATACCCCCTTTGCCAATGCCCCGGCGGGGGATTTTACCCTTACGCTGCGGCTGCTCTCGCTACTGCGGCTTACCTTTCCTACCGCATTATTGCCGGCCACCACGGCGCTGGCCACGCTGCACCCGCAGGGTAGAGAGAGGGCGCTGCAAGCGGGGGCCAACGTGGTTATGCCAAACTGCACCCCGCCCGCCCTGCGGCCGCTTTACGCGCTGTACAACGGCAAAGAGGCGGCGGGGGCAGAGGCCGCCGAGGGCTTAGCCGACCTGAAACGCCGCGTGGCAGCCGCCGGTTACCGCGTGGTGGTAGACATTGGAGACAGAAAAAGGAGCGTTCAGCCATGAACATTGCCGCCTGCCAGCAGGAGATTCTGCGGCTGAAAAAAGAAAAAGACGTTTGCATTTTGGCGCACAGCTACCAGCCGCGCGAGGTGGTAGAGATTGCCGACTTTACCGGCGATTCTTACGGCCTCAGCCTGCGGGCGAAAGACGCCCCCGCCGGTACGCTGCTGCTATGCGGGGTGCGCTTTATGGCAGAGACCGCGAAGCTGCTCTCCCCCGCCAAAAAGGTGGTGCTGGCCGCCCCCGCTGCGGGTTGCCCCATGGCGGAGCAGTTTACGCCCGAGCAGGTGCTGGCCTTTAAAGAAACCCACCCGGACTATGCGGTGGTGGCCTACGTCAACACCACGGCGGCGCTCAAAACCGTGTGCGACGTGTGCGTTACCTCCTCTTGCGCCGTGCAGGTGGTGGCAAAGCTGCCCCAGCAAAAGATTTTGTTTATTCCAGACTGTAATTTGGGGGCTTACGTGGCCGCCTGCCTGCCGAATAAACAAATTGAGCTCTGGCAGGGGGGCTGCCCGGTGCACGCCGCCATAACGGAGGAGGAAGCCGCCGCCGCCCGCGCCGCCCACCCCGGCGCGCTGCTGCTGGTGCACCCGGAGTGTCGCCCGGCGGTCAGCCGCATGGCAGACTACGTCGGCTCTACCACCGGCATTGTGGCCTATGCCAAAGAGTCCCCGGCCGCCCAGTTTATCATCGGCACCGAGCGGGCGATACCTGAGCAGCTGGCCTACGAGTGCCCGGGCAAGCGCTTTTACCCCCTTAGTAAATCGCTCATTTGCCCGGACATGAAGCTGACCACCCTGCCGGAGATTTTGCGCTGCTTACGGGAGCAAGCGGGCGAAGAAATTACCCTGCCCCCGGCGGTGGCGACCGGGGCCGTGCGGTGCCTTGCCGCCATGATGGCGCTGGGGGGCTGAGAGTATGAGCAATACCGCGCTGGTAGCCATGAGCGGCGGGGTAGACTCCGCCGTGGCGGCGCTGCTGGCGCTGCGGCAGGGGTTTGCCCCCGCCGGGGTGACCCTGCGGCTGGCAAGCGAAACGCCGGGGGCGGACGAAGCCGACGCCGCCGCCGTGGCCGAGAGACTGGGCATCCCTTTTGAAGTGATAGACATGACCGCCCGCTTTCGCGAGCAGGTGATAACGCCCTTTGCGGCGGCCTACCGCCGGGGCGAGACCCCCAACCCCTGCATAGACTGCAACCGCGCCTGCAAATTTGCCGGGCTGCTGCAAGAGGCCGACCGCCGGGGGGCGGCGGTTGTGGTAACCGGCCACTACGCCCGGGTGACGTATAGTGAAACGGCCGGGCGGTGGCTCTTACAAAAAGGGCTGGACGACGCCAAAGACCAGTCTTACGTGCTCTATACCCTCACCCAAAGCCAGCTGGCCCGGGTGCGCTTTCCGCTGGGGGAGTATACCAAAGAGCAAATTCGCGCGCTGGCGCGGCAGGCGGGGCTGCAAAATGCCGAAAAACGCGAAAGCCAGGACATTTGCTTTGTGCCGGGCGGCGACTACGCCGCCTTTTTGGCGGCCTACACGGGGGCAGACTGCCCGCCGGGGGATTTTGTAGACCCAACCGGCCGGGTGCTCGGCCGCCACCGGGGGCTGTGGCACTACACGGTGGGCCAGCGGCGGGGGCTGGGGCTGGCGCTGCCCTGCCCCCACTACGTTTGCGGGCTAAACGCGGCCAAAAATACCGTAACCGTTGCCCCGGCAGAGGGGCTGCTCAAAAACGAGCTGACGGCGCGGCAGGCAAACTGGCTGGAGAGCCCCCCGCCCCCGGCGGGGCAGACGCTGCGGGTAACCGCCCGGGTGCGCTACCACCAGCCGGAGCAGCCCGCCACCCTAACCGCCCTGCCGGGCAACCGCCTGCGGCTGGTATTTGACCGCCCCCAGCGGGCCATAACCCCCGGGCAGGCGGCGGTGGCCTACCGGGGCGACGTGGTGGTGGCCGGCGGGGTAATCGAACCGCCGGAGGCCGAATAGAACAACCTGAAAACACGAAAAAACCGCTCCCCTATGCTGGGAAGCGGTTTTGTTTTGGGGTTTCCGTTGCTTTAGACTGTGAAAACCGCCCCCGGGAAAACCGGGGGCGGCGTGTGGTTTTAACTCAACCAACTATGGACGTGGCAATTAGTCGTGTACTTTCTTAGTGATAACGAAAGCAGCAGCCATTACCGCGCACAGACCGGCCGCAACCGCAACAGCAGAGGCGTCGCCCGTCTTGGGGTTGGTGGTGGTAGCAGTGGTGGTGGTACCGCCGCCATTGCCGCCCTCAGAGGGAACAGAGGAAACCGGGGGTTCCGGCGGAGTGGGGGTCTTCTCGTGCGCAACGCCACCGTTTTCAAAGCTCAGGGTGTACTCTACGCCCTCGGGGTCGTCCGCATTGGCAACAACGCCGGGGATTTCTTCAACAGAAACAACCGCGGTTTTGCCTTCCGGGATGTCTTTGATAACTTCAAAAGCCAGGGTAACCACTACGTCGGCCTTTTTGAAGCCGTTGGCGGTAGCCATTTGCAGTTCCATGGTTTCTTCGTTACCAACAGCGGTAGCGCCGCCGGCACCTTTACCGGTGATGAAGTAGTCGCCCTCTTCGGGGTTCTCGACGAACTTCAGATACTCGGTGTCATAGCTGAATTTCACAGCGAAGGCGCCGATGCCGGTGTTTTCTTCGTTGGCAACCAGATCAACCAGCGCAACGTCGCCGACGTTGTACTTATCCGTTACGGTGGTAACCGTAAAGGAAGCAGTCTTCTGGGTAGCCGCCATGGCGGTCATGCCGACGCAAAGAATCATTGCAGCGCACATGACCAGAGCGAGTACTTTTTTCATTTGAATCATTCCTTTTTTAAGATTTTTGGGCATCTCTGTTGTCCATTATAAACAACCCCATTTCATTTGTCAAGCCTTTCTTGCACATTTTTTTTGGAAAATGGGGCAAAAGCCGCTTTTGGCAGGGCCAGGGGGGCCGGGCGGCCGTTCCGGCCGGGTGAGCAACTTACTCGTGAATCGCGTCCACCGGGCAACCCGCAGCACAGGCGCCGCAGGAAACGCAAACGTCCGGGTCGATTACATAAGTGGCGTCCCCTTCCGAAATTGCCTCGGTGGGGCAGGTATCGGCGCAGGCGCCGCACTTAATGCAATCCTCACTAATCTGGTAGGCCATTGGTCGCACCTCCTTTTTTCTGCCCGGTCGGGCGTTGTTCTATCTGCATTGTATCACAAAAAACAAAAAATGCAAGGGGAAGATGCAAAAAACCGCAAATTTCCAGCCTATTCGGCTTCTTCCGCCTCTGCCCTGGCGGCGCGGGCGCGGCCGCGACCGGCGGCGGGGCGCAGCTCGGCCCGGTCAAAGGTCTCTGGCAGGGCTTCGGGCTCATCGTCCAGCGCTACCTTTACCCGGCCGGTGAGCAAATTGGCCTCCTGCACCACGCCCCGCCCCCGGGGGGTCACCACCGCCGCGCCCGGGCGGGGGGTAATGCGCGAAAGGGCCTCATACGCCTCTTCTTCATACCCCAGGCAGCACATCAGCCGCCCGCAGGCGCCGGAAATCTTCACCGGGTTAAGCGAAAGGTTCTGCTCTTTGGCCATTTTAATGGTAACGGGCGAAAAATCGTTTAAAAAGCGCTTGCAGCAAAACTCCCGGCCGCAGACGCCCAGCCCGCCCAGCATTTTGGCTTCGTCTCGCACGCCCACCTGCCGCAGCTCAATACGGGTATGGAAGACGGAGGCCAAATCTTTGACCAGCTCGCGAAAATCCACCCGACCGTCCGCCGTGAAGTAAAAGAGGATTTTGCTGCCGTCAAAGGCGTACTCCACCGCTACCAGCTTCATCTCCAGCCCGTGGCGGCGAATTTTCTCTAAGCAAATGTCAAAGGCGCGGTCTTCTTTTTTATGGTTTTCTTCCAGCCGCTTTAAATCGTCTTCTCCCGCCAGCCGCAGCACCTTTTTTAAGGGGCGGTCAAACCCCTCTGGCAGGGGGCGGTTGGGGGTTACGCAGCGGCCGCAGTCTACCCCGCGGGCGCTTTCTACCATGACCAGCCGGTCTTTTTCTACCGCAAAACCGGCGGGGTCAAAATAATAGGTTTTTCCGTGTTCGCTAAAGCGAACGCCAATAATCTCCGGCATAGTTGGTTCACTCCGTTTCAAAGCCACAGGCGGTAACTGCACCCGGCGCAAAGAGGCGGGCGCACAGGGTTACCCACAGCAGCCGCCCGTTTGGGTTGGCGGGCAGCAGCCCCAGCGCCCGGGTTACCTCGCCATGCAGCCGCAGCAGCCGGTCGCGGGGAGTCTCCCCTCCCCCGCCCGTGGCGGCTAACGCCGCGGCGACGGCCAGCTTTTGCAGCACCGGGCGGCAAAGGGGGCGGCGGGCCGCCTCTTCCAGTGGGGAGGCAGCTGCCAAAAAGGCCACCCGGTCGCCTTTGGCAAAGGCGGCGGCCGCCGCCTCGGCAATGGCCTCTGCCCGGGCGTCTTCTTTCGCCGGGGCGACCACGCCCCCGAGTAACCCCCCTGCCGCCACAATGCGCGCGGCGGTTT
>CANQGN010000122.1 GCA_947623215.1 uncultured Clostridia bacterium | reverse complement strand
CAGCGACTCGGCCGCCGCCAGCTTTTGCTGCGCCTTTTGTTCAATGGCCTTTAACTGTTGTTTCACGGTTTCGTTCCTCCTTATACAAAAAGAAAAGCCCCCGCCCTGCGATGTACAAACAGGACGAAAGCATTGCTTCCGCGGTACCACCTGTGTTTTTGCAAGTAAGATGCAAACACTCGAGATTGCCGGTAACGGCGGCGTAACCGTCTCGCCTTGGCCGCTTTTTAAGCCATAAAAAGCGGGTTGGGGCGGGCCGCTCGGGAGTGAAATTCGGCGCCCGGTCGGCCGCGTGGCAGTTCCACCCGGGGCAATGTGCGCCCCGCCGCCCGCTCTCTGCAATAGGCCGTGTTCGTCCGTCGCTTACTGTTGCTCCGTCGCTGCGTTTGCTACAATAAAAATATTATACCAGATTTCCCCCGCTTTGCAAGGGGTTTTCGTCCCTCACCGGCAAAGGCTGTGCAACTCGCCCAAAGAACGGCCAAAGTATGGGCAAAACTTCGGTTAAAACGCCCGTTTTTTTTTTTTTTTTTTTCGTTGCCAATCGCCCGGCTTGGTGTTATAATAAATAAGAGAATTTCACGAACAGGAGGGACTTATCGTGAAAAAATGGATTCTCTTTTTATTGGCGTTTGCTTTGCTTACCGGGTCGGTTGCCGCCCCCGCCACGGCGGAGGTTCTGCCCACGCCGGAGGATGAAATGGACGCCCACCTGGCCGTTGATATGGGCGACGCGAACGGCGACGGTGCGGTAAATGCCGCCGACGCCCTGACGCTGCTGCAAACTGCCGTGGGCAAGCCCACCCCCCTTAGCAGTCGGCTGGTGCTGCTGGCCGGGGCGGGGCAGTGCGCCTTTACGCTGGACTGTACAGGCGACGGCGCCTTAAACGTCGCCGACGCGCTGGCTGTTTTGCGGCTGGCCGTGCGGCCGGGTTCGCTTACCCCCATACTGCTTGCACCTGCCGATTTTTCGACCCGCGCCTTTTCGGCTGCGGCCGATTCTACCGATTACTTTGAACCGGTGGCGCTGAGGAGCGAAAAAGAGGCGGCTGCCGCTGCGGCGGCCAAACCCGCCCTTGCCCCGGCGGCAGAGGGGTTTGACTTTTCTGCCGCCTCGCTGCTGGTGTTTTACGATTCGCTTCATTCTCCTTACGCCCCCACCGCCTGCCAGGTGGCGCAAAACGGCGGCAACCTGCTGCTGCGGCTGCGGTATACGGGGGAAGCCCGTGAAGCTACCGCCCATATCGTTGCGCTGGCCCTGCCGAAGGCCGCCTTGCCCGCCGCCCCAAAGTTAGAGGTGCAGCGACTGGGCAGCATTGCCCCCACGCAGCCCAACGTGGCCTACTACCGCTACTGCTTAGAAGGGCGCTTTGAGATGACCGAGCGTGAGCAAACGGTTGCCCGCACAGAAGAAGAACTGGCAAACTTTAGTGAATTGCTGGCTGCGCGCGGCTGGCAAGACCGGGCGACCTGCGACTATTTGCTCGCCCGCTCTACCGCCGGGTACACGGCGGAGGCCGTTACCCTGTTGATTTACAACTTCGGCCTTCACGGCTACGAAGACGTTCCCCTTGGGGTAGAGGCGGTAACCAAAGAGGGAGAGGTTGCTACCATAACCCTAAAGCGGGACATCGGCAATGCCCCGAGCGCCGCTTTAACGGTGGACGTAATTGCGGTAGAACTGCCGGCGGCGCTGGTAGAGGGCTGCACGCAGTTTGTGTGGAAATGGACTCCTGAAGATTAAAAAAATAGAAAAGCCGCCGGGTTTCCCGGTGGCTTTTCTTTATACTTTTACATGTTGTGGCATTTTGCTGCGCACGCCCACTTTTTTACAAACGGCGGCTAAGGGGCAACCTTCGCAGTGGGGGGCGCGGGCGGTGCAGACCTCTCGCCCAAAGTGGACGATGCGGTGGCAAAAATCCGCCGATCGCTCGGGCGGCAGCAGCGCCCGCAGCTGGAACTCTACCTTGTGGGGGTCGGCAGAGGTGGTAAGCCCCAGCCGCCCGGCAATGCGAATGAGGTGGGTGTCGGCCACCACCGCGCCGGGCATGTGGTAAATATCCCCCATAATCAGGTTGGCGGTTTTGCGGCCAATACCGGGCAGCCGCAGCAGGTCGTCTAAATTGTCCGGCACCTTGCCGCCAAACTGCTCGCAAAGCATCACCGAGAGGTCTACCAGACTTTTGGCCTTGGTTTTGTATAGCCCGCAGGAGTGAATGAGCGCCTCTATTTGCCCGTAGCTGGCCTTTGCCATGGCCGCCGGGGTGGGGTAGGCGGCAAACAGGGCGGGGGTTACCATATTTACCCGGGCGTCGGTGCATTGGGCCGAAAGCCGGGTGGCCACCAGCAGCTGAAAGGCGTCTGCCGACTGTAGCGAGCAGGCGGCGCCGGGGTAGCGCTCTTCCAGCGCCTGCACGCAAAAGTAAGCCCGTTCTTTTTTGGTCATGCCCGCCCCTCCTTTTCGCTCTGCCGCAGTTTGGCAATGGCGCCGGTTGCCAGCGCGTCGCACCGCTCGTTTTCGGGGTGGCCGTCGTGCCCCTTTACCCACTCTACCGTTACGGTGTGGCGGGCGAGCAAGGCGAGCAGTTCTTCCCACAGGTCGGGGTTCAGGGCGGGTTTTTTATCCGCCTTGCGCCAGCCGTTTTTGCGCCAGCCCTCCGCCCAGCCTTTGGTAATGCCGTCTGCCGCGTATTTTGAGTCGGTTACCAGCCGCACGGCGCAGGGTTCTTTCAGCGCCCGCAGGCCCTCTATTATGGCCGTTAATTCCATGCGGTTGTTGGTGGTAGAGGGGTCGGCGCCGCAGAGCTCTTTTTCTTTGCCCCGGTAGCGCAGCAGCGCCCCCCAGCCGCCCGGCCCGGGGTTGCCGGAGCAGGCGCCGTCGGTAAACAGCTCTACTTGTTTTGCAGGGGGCATGGTTGCTCGCCTCGTTTCTGGTTGGTTTGATTTTTGTTTCTCTCAGTATACCAGTTTTTGCCCCGCCGCGCAAGCAGGATTTGCCAAATTGGTTTAAACCCGCCGTTTTTTGCCATACTAATAGGTAGATTGCAAAAAACGGAGGAACTGCCACAATGCTGAATGCGGTTGTAATGGCGGGGGGCGAGGGCAGCCGACTGCGCCCGCTTACCTGCGACCTTCCTAAGCCCATGGTGCGGCTGTGCGGGCGGCCCATTCTTACCTATGTGCTCGACTGGTTGACCCATCATGGCTGTACCCGCGCGGCGCTGACGTTGGGCTATTTGCCGGGCGAGATTGCCGCCGCTTTTCCGGAGGGGCGCTACCGCACCCTGCCGCTTACTTTTTGTACCGAAAAAACGCCGCTCGGCACCGCCGGGGGCGTGCTGGCGGCGGTAAAGCGCTGCGGCTTTACCGGCGAAGTGGTGGTGGCGAGCGGTGACGGAATATGTGATTTTGATTTATCCGCCGCCCTTGCCGCCCACCGGCAAAGCGGGGCGGCGGCCTCTCTGCTTACCGTGCGGGTGGCCGACCCGCGCGAGTATGGGCTGGTGCTGGCAGACGATAGGGGGCGGGTGACCGGCTTTGTAGAAAAACCGGGGTATGAAGGGGTAACCACCAACCTGGCCAATACCGGCGTGTATATTTTGGGAGAAGAAGCGTTGGCCCGCATTCCCGCCGGCGAGGCTTACGACTTTGGCAGCCAGCTCTTCCCCGCGCTGCTGCGCGAGGGGCTGCCCCTTCAGGCTATCGAACAGCGGGGGTATTGGTGCGACGTGGGGGATTTAGCAAGCCTGCGCCGCTGCGGGCAGGATTTACTGCTCGGCCGGGTGCGGGGGGTCAACGCCGCCCATTTACGCAAGCCGAAAAGCGAAGTACCAAAGGGCGTAACGCTGCGGCAGCCTGTGTATATCGGCGAGCGGGTAAGCATAGCCCCCGGCGCAGAGCTTGGCCCCGGTACGGCGATAGACGACGGCTGCCGGGTAGAGGCCGGCGCCCGGGTGCGGGGCAGCCTGGTGCTGCCGGGCGCGGCGGTGGGGGCGAACGCCCGCCTAACCGGCGCGGTAGTGGCCGCCGGGGCGATGGTAGAGGCCGGGGCGAGCTTGTTTGAAAACTGCGTGGTAGGCGCGGGCGGCGTGGTAAGCGAGGGGGCCGAGCTGCTGCCCGGCGTGTGCGTGTGGCCGGGCAAAACCACCGCCCCCGGGGCGCGGCTGCGCGAGCACCTGCGCCATGGGGCCGGGGCTGGGGCCGCCTTTGGCGAAGTGGGCATGGCCGGTCGCCCGGAGCATACCTTAACCCCGGAATTTTGTGTGCGCCTTGGCGCGGCGGTGGGTTCCGCCGCCGGGGGAAGGGTAGGGGTAGCCCGGGGGGATGGCGCGGCGGCAGAAGGCGCGGCCCACGCTTTGCTTGCGGGGTTAATGTCTACCGGGGTAGAGATTTGGGATTTTGGCCGCCTGCTGCCCGCCGGGGCGGGCTTTGCCGCCGCCTTTTGCTCGCTTTCATCCCTGCTTTACGCCGGGGGCGGGCCAACGCTGGTGGTGCGGCTGTACGGGGCAGACGGCCTGCCGGCCGACCGCGGGTTAGAGCGGCAGGTAGAAGCCGCTCTAACCCGCGCCCAGCCCCGCCGCTGCCGGGCAGAGGAATACCGCTTCCCCGCCGCCATGACCGGCTTTCCGCTGCTGTATGACGACGCGCTGAAAGACTGCGCCCCGGGCGGCCTTGCCGGGGTGGGGGCGCATCTCAGTTGCGCAAACGCCGGGGGCGCGGCGCTGCTGCGCGACGCCTTTTTTGCCCTCGGCGGGGTAGAGAAGGGAACCCCCGCTTTAACCGTCAGTGCCGACGGCCTTACGGTGACCGCTACCGACGAAACCGGCCGCACCCTTCCCCACTACGCCCTGCTTGCCGTTGCCGCCCGGCCGGTGCTGGCGGGGGGCAAGGCGCTGGCGCTGCCGCGCGAGGCCCCGCTGGCGTTTGACGCGCTGGCGGCGGAATTTGGCCAGCGGGTGGTGCGCTATTCCCCACAGGGGGGAGAGGCCGA
>CANQGN010000121.1 GCA_947623215.1 uncultured Clostridia bacterium | reverse complement strand
CGGGGGGAAGCAAGAATCCCCCTCATCACCCGCTCCGCGGGAGCTTTCCCCCCAAAAGGAGGAAGCCCCCGTATGAAAGTGAGAAGCATGAACTACCTTTTGGGCGAGGGCTTTAAAAACGTCTGGTCGCACCGGCTGATGTCTGTCGCCTCTGCCGGGGTGTTAATGGCCTGTATGCTGATGATTGGCATTATGGCGGCCATTAGCCTGAACATCTCGCACGCCGTGGGGTTAATCGAAGACCAAAATGTGGTACTGGCGTTTTTTGACGACTCCTTAACCCGCGAGGAGGCGGAGCAGACCGCCAGCCAAATCGCCGGGATGGACAATATTAAAAGCTGCGAGTTTATATCGCGTGAAGACGGCCTTGACCGCCAAAAGCAGTCTATGGGCGAAGAATACGCCCCCCTGTTTGACTGGGTAGAAAGCGAAAACCCCCTGCCGGACAGCTGCCAGATTACTCTGACCGATTTAGAGCGGTTTGACCAAACCTTGCTGGCCCTGCGGGCGGTCAAGGGCGTGGCCTCTATTCGCCAGCAGCGCGATTTGGTGGCCAAGCTTTCGGCCATTCGCTCTATCATCAACACCGTGGGGGTGTGGGTGATTGCCCTGCTGCTCATTATTTCGCTGGTCATCGTTTCCAACACCATTCGCATTACCATGTACACCCGCAAGCTGGAAATTAACATTATGAAGGCGGTGGGCGCGACAGACGGCTTTATTCGTATGCCCTTTATTATAGAGGGGATGCTGCTGGGCATTGCGGCCGGGGTCATTTCTACCGGGCTGCTTTACCTGCTCTACAAGCTGGCGGAGCAAACCTTTGCCCGCAACTTTGGCGTGCTTTCCTCCTTTATTCCCTTCTCTACCTTTGCGCTGCCCCTGCTGCTGGGCTTTGTGCTCATTGGCGCGGTTATCGGGTCGCTGGGCAGCGTCATTTCCATTGGCAAATATTTACGTCATGAAGGAAGTGAGTTCAATGCGATTGCCTAACGCCTTGCGCCGCCTGCTTTGCGCGGCGCTGGCCCTTACCCTTACGGCCGTCGCCTCCGGCGCCGCCGGACTGCTGGCGGGCGCTTCGTCTTACCAGTCGCAAATTGCCGAGTTAGAGCAAAAGCAAAGCGCCCTGCGCTCGCAAATTGCCGAGCTGCAAGACGATATTGACGAACAGGAGGCGCTGAAAGAGGCCCTGCAAGAGCAAATTGACACCGTGCAGCGGCAAATTGACCTTTACAACGCCCAAATTGACGACCTGCAAGACAAAATTGACGATTTGGAAGATGAAAAGGCCGAGCGCGAAGCCGATTTGGAGAAGCGCAAAAACACCTTTTTGGCCCGCATTCGCGCCATGTATCTTTCGGGCGGCGACACGGCCCTGACCGTGCTGCTGAGCGCCGACGATTTTGCCGACTACCTCTACCAAAGCGAGCTGCTGGCCACCGTAACCGAGTACGACAACCGCGAAATGGACCAGCTGCGGCTGGACATAGACGAGATTGCCGCCATTGAAGAAGAAGTGGCCGCCGAACAGGCGGAGGTAGAAAGCCTGAAAGCTTCGGTAGACGAAAAACGCGCCGAGCTGAACGAAAACATGAAAACGCTCGATGCCGTAATAGACAAATTGCAGGAAAAGCAAAACGACTTGCAGTTTGACGTAGACCAGTATCAGGAGCAAATCGACGCGCTGGAAGAAAAAATTGCCGCAGCGGCCGAGGCCGCGCGGGAGCAGTCGGTGGAAGAGTCGATACACTACGACGGTTCGCAGTTTATTTGGCCCACCCCCGGGTTTTACTACATCAGCTCCAACTACGGCTACCGCTGGGGGCGGCTACATAAGGGGTGCGATATTGCCGGTTCTAACATTTACGGCACCCCCATTGTGGCGGCGGCAGACGGCGTAGTGTCGCTGGTCGATTATAACGACGGCGGCTACGGCTACTACGTCATGATTAACCACGGCAACAGCGACGGCGACAACTACGTAACCCGCTACGGCCACATGTCTGCCCAGGCGGCTTACGAGGGGCAGCACGTTTCGGCTGGGGACGTCATCGGCTACGTCGGCTCCACCGGGCGCTCTACCGGCCCCCACTGCCACTTTGAAATTCGCGTAAACGGCTCCGCCCAAAACCCGCTGAATTTCTTTAATTCGGTCGGTTAATCCCTTAACCGCCATACAAAATCCCCCGAACGGCTTTTGGTCAAGTCGTTCGGGGGTTTCTTTTTGTCTTTGATTGCTATTCCAACGGTTTGGTGTAAATGGCCGCGTCGTCCGGCGGGTCGCGGTAAAAGCCCGGGCGCACCCCCACCGGGCGGTAGCCCAGCCCCTCGTACAGTGCGCGGGCGGGGCGGTTGGCACAGCGTACCTCTAAGGTCATGCTCTCTGCCCCCGCCGCCCGGCAACGTTGCTCCAACTCGGTCAGCAGCCGGGTGGCAATGCCAAGGCCGCGGTAGTTTGCCGCTACCGCCACGTTGTTCATATAGCCCGTTTGCCCGGCCACCGCCGCCGAGGCGTAGCCCACAAGCGCACCTTGGAGCAGCGCCGCCACAAAACAGCCGTTTGGTTTTTGCAGTTCGTCCAGCACGTTTTGGCGGGTCCATGGGTGAGAAAAACAGGCGGCCTCCAGCGCCGCCACCTCCCCCGCCATGGCGGGGGCTAAGGGGCCTACCGTAATATCGGCGGCCAGCGCCTGCCGCTCGGCCTGTTCTTTTTTGAGCATTTTAACCAGCCGCTCGCAGGCGGCCAACACCTCTCCCCTTGCCCGGCGGAAGTCGGTAAGGGTCGTACCGTTTAAGCCCCCCGACAGAAGCGGGCGCAGCAGCCGCACCCCCGGCCGCGCTTTGGCTATGGGGGCAAGGCCGCGGGCTATCATCCCATCCTGCGGCAGCAAAAGGCCTGCGGCGGCCAGCCGTTCGTCGGTGGCATACCGCGCCCGGTGGTCGGCGAGGTCCAGCCCTATCTCCCCTGCGGCGGTCACCATGGCGGGCAGGGGCAGCTGCCCCTCTTTGGCCCAAAAGCCGCAGCTTTGCGCCGCAAGGGGCAGGCCGCGTTCCTCCCCCAGCGCACGCAAAACGGCGGCGGCCAGCGGGCTAATACAGGTATTGCTGTGGCCCACCACCAAACAGGTTGTCCTCATGCCGCTCACCCCTTCGCATCGTACCAGGTTTTGCCCACGTGGGCGTCTACCACCATGGGCACCGAAAGCGCCACCGCCTGCTCCATTTCGGTTTGCAGTATTTGCATGACCTGCTGCTGTTCCGCCTCCGGCGCTTCTACAATCAATTCGTCGTGAATTTGCAAAATCAGCCGGGCTTTTAACCCTTCGCGCAGAAGGGCGTCCCGCACCCGCAGCATGGCAATTTTAATAATATCCGCCGCCGTGCCCTGCACCGGCATGTTGCGGGCCACCCGTTCGCCAAAGGCGCGGGTAGCGGCGTTGCCGGCTTTGAGCTCCGGCAAATACCGCCGCCGCCCCAGCAGCGTTTCGGCGTAGCCGCGCTCTTTTGCCTCGCGCACCGTGCGCTCCATATAAGCCGCCACGCCGCTGTAGGTGCGCATGTATTCCGCTATATAAGCCTTGGCCTCACCAAAGGGGATGTTTAAGTCTTGCGAGAGCGAATAAGGCCCAATGCCGTACACAATGCCAAAATTCACCGCCTTGGCACGCGAGCGCATTAAGGGCGTTACCAGCTCCAGCGGCATGTGAAAGACCTCTGCCGCCGTGGAGGCGTGAATGTCGCCCCCCTGCTCAAATACCCGCTGCATGGCGGCGTCTCCCGCCATGTGGGCGAGCACCCGCAGCTCTATTTGCGAATAGTCGGCGTCGCACAGCACCATGCCCTCCCCTGCGGTGAAAAAGCGGCGAAGCTCTCGCCCGTTTTCGCGCCGCACGGGAATGTTTTGCAAATTGGGCTCGGAGGAACTGATGCGCCCGGTGCGAGTCTCTGCCTGGTGAAAGGTGGTGTGCACCCGACCGTCCGCCGCCCGCACGGCCAGCAGACCGTCTACGTAGGTGGATTTTAACTTGGCCAGCTGGCGGTACTCCAGCAAATGCTCCACCGCCGGGTGGAGGTTTTTGAGCGATTCCAGCACTTCCGCGCTGGTAGAGTAGCCCCGGTGGTTTTTCTTTTTGGCGGGCAGACCCAGCTTGTCAAACAGCGCCTCGCCCAGCTGTTTGGGGGAGTTTAGGTTAAATTCATACCCCACCATCTCGTAAATGGCGGTCACCAGAGCATGGATATTGGTTTGCAGCTTTTCGCCGTAGGCGGTCAGGGCAGACCAGTCTACCAAAAAGCCCTGCTGCTCCATTTCCGCCAGCACAAAGGCAAGGGGCTGCTCTACCTCTGTAAGCAGCCGCAGCTGGCCGTTTGCTTGCAGCCGGTCGTTTAACTGCCGGTGCAGCGCCGGCAGGGCGGCCGCCCGGCGGGCAAGGGGGTCTGCCCCCTCCCCTGCCCGCACAGCGGCGAGCAGGCGGTCTAACGAATAGTCGGCAGAGGACGGATTGTCTAAATAAGCCGCCAGCATGGTGTCAAACGCCAGCCGCCCCACCCGGTAACCGACCGAAAGCCAGTCTTTGGCGTCGTGCAGCACCACCGGCGTATCGCCTGCCAAGAGTTCGCGCACGTCCTCGGCGGGGCAGCGGTAGAGTCGGTCGCCGCACACGGCGGCAACCTCTTCCCCCTCCCGCACCAAGTAGATCGGTTGCTCCCCCGCCGGGGGGGCGCCGGGGGTAAGGGTATAGTGCGCCGCCGGGGCGGAGGGTTCCCCCTCTCCAGCCTCTACCGCCACTTTGGGCAGCTGTAAGCGCTCGCAGAGCTGAAACAGCTCTAAGCGGGCGAGTTTGCGGGCCAGCGCTTCCGGGTTAACCGGCTGGTTCAGGTAGTCGGTCAACGGGTTTGGCAGCGGCACGTCGCAGCAAATTTCGCCCAGCTTGCGGCTTAAAAAGGCGGTTTCGCGGTCGCGCACCAGCTTCTCTCGCAAGGCGGGGCGAATGGCGGGGTCG
>CANQGN010000120.1 GCA_947623215.1 uncultured Clostridia bacterium | reverse complement strand
CAGGTTTTCTTCTATATTCATATCGGCCGCCGTGCCCCGCATGGGGTCCTGAAACACCCGGCCGAGATATTTTGCGCGTTTGTATTCCGGCATTTTGGTTACGTTTACGCCGTCTACCTCTACCACGCCGCTGTCCAGCGGCCACAGGCCCGCCACGGCGTTCAGCAGGGTAGATTTACCGGCGCCGTTGCCGCCGATAATGGTAACAAAATCGCCCGGCGCCAAATGTATCGACACGTTGTTGAGGGCCAGCTTTTCGTTTACCGTACCGGGGTTAAAGGTTTTGCTGATACCTGCTACCTTAAGCATTGGCCTTGCCCTCCTTTTTGGTGCGACCGGCCCGCAGTTTGGACTGCCAGTAGGGAATGGCCAAAAAGACGGCCACCACCAGCGCCGAAAGCATTTTTAACAGGTCGGTATCCAGCTTCAACCAAATGGCGAAGTTAACGACTAAATAGTAAATCACTGAACCCAGCACCACGGCCAGCAGCTGCAAGGCAAAGTTGTGGAACCAGCGAGAGAAAAGCGCGTGGCCAATAATCACGGCGGCGAGGCCGATGACGATAGCGCCGCGGCCCATACTGATGTCTGCATAGCCCTGGTACTGCATCAGCAGCGCGCCGGAAAGGGCCACCAGACCATTGGAGAGCACCAGGCCCAGCACGGCGTTAAAGTTGGTGTTAATGCCCTGCGCACGGCTCATGTGGCGGTTGCAGCCGGTCGCCCGCAGCGAGCAGCCGAGCTCCGTACCAAAAAACCAGTAAAGCAGCACAATGGTAACAATGACAAAGCAGCCCACCACAAAAATGGGGTTGTTAAAGGCAACGTTGGCCACCCGCCGCAGGGTTACAAACAGGGGGTACTGGTCTACGTTTATGGCCTTGTTGGCGCCCCCCATAATTTTTAAATTGATAGAGTAGAGAGAAAGCTGGGTGAGGATACCCGCTAAAATAGCGGGTATCCCCATAAACGTATGAAATAGGCCCGTAACCAGCCCGCACAGCATACCGGCGGCTACGGCGGCCAGGGTGGCAATCCACACGTTGCAGCCGTTTAAGGTTAACATAATGCACACGGCGCCGCCGGTGGCCATGGAGCCGTCTACGGTTAAATCGGCAATGTCCAAAATCTTATAGGTAATGAACACGCCAATGCCCATAATGCCCCAAATTAAGCCCTGCGCCAGCGCGCCCGGCAAAGAGTTAAGCAGATTGGCAAAAGATAACATGCGGTTGCCCTCCTGTGTTGATTATTCCGCTTCTTCAGAAATGGCTTCGTAGCCGTCGGGAATGGTAACCTTCAGTTTGTCGGCGCGGGTTTTGAAGTAGAGCTTGGAGGTGTTGGGGGCGGTGCGGATTTCCATATCGCCGGGTTTCGCGCCGTTTACCAGAATTTCATAGGCCATTTCGCCGGTGGCTTTGCCCAGCTCGTAGTAGCTGATGCTCAGGGTGGCCACGCCGCAGCCCTTGCAAATGCCTTCTTCCCCCGCCACAATGGGCACGCCGGCGGGTTCGGCAATGTTGTTAATCAGCTCGGTGCTCTTGGCGGCGGTATTGTCGGTGGGGATATACAGCACGTCGCTCTCGTTGCAGGCGGTGGTTACAACAGAGGAGATGTCGTTGGAGTCGGCAAAGCTGTAGGCCTTGCAGGTGTAACCCATGCCTTCCAGCAGGGGCTGAATCACGCCGATTTGGTAGAGCGAGTTGGGTTCGGCCGAGCAGTAAAGCAGGCCGACGTTTTTGGCGTCAGGGAAGAGCTCTTTTACCATTTCAGCCTGTTTGTCCAGCGGGGCTAAGTCGCTGGTGCCAGAGATGTTGGTGCCGGTTTTACCCGTCCACCCCTCTTTTACGCCAAGGGCGGTGGCATAGTCGGTAATCGAGGTGCCCAGCACCGGAATCTCATTGGTGGCCGCCTGCGCCGCCTGCAGGGCGGGGGTGGCGTTGGCCATAATGAGGTCTACTTTGTTCGAGACAAAGGTGTTGGCGATGGTGGCGCAGGTGTTGGTATCGTCCTGTGCGTTCTGGTAGTCGAACTTGACTTTATCGCCCAGTTTGTCGGTTAACGCGTCTTGGAAGCCCTTGGTGGCTTCGTCCAGCGCAGGGTGCTGCACCAGCTGTACAATGCCTACGTTGTAGGTTTTGTCGGCGTCACCGGCGGTAGAGGTGGTGGAATTGTCGGCGGCGTCGGAACAACCGGCGAGCAGGGCGGTTGCGGCCAGCACGGCGGCCAGCAGCAGTGCGGTGAGTTTTTTAGCTTGCATAAATGACGACTCCTTTTTTTATAATTTTCCGGTCGTCCGGCCGGAGGAAACCAAAAGGAAGCGGGAAACAGGGGAATCAGAATCAAACGAAAAAACAAACAAGCCGCGCGCCGTCTTGCTTGCAGGGCAGGGCGGGGGCGGCTTGCAAAAAAGCGATAGAGGTGCCCTACTGGTGAGTAGTATAGCACTTTAAAGTGAAAAAGTCAATTGTTTTTGCCTGTGGGGGGCAAATTTTGTAAAAAACGGGGAAGGGGGAAAGGGGGCCGCCTTACCCGCCCAAATAGGCTTTTTTAATCTCTTCGCTTTGGGCCAGCTCTTTGCCGGTACCGGTGAGCACCACGCTGCCGTTTTCCAGCACGTAGGCGCGGTCGGAAATAGCAAGGGATTTACCAGCGTTTTGCTCTACCAGCAAAATGGTGGTGCCCGAGCGGTGGAAGTTTAAAATAATCTCAAACACCTGGTCTACCAGCAGGGGAGAAAGCCCCATAGAGGGTTCGTCCAGCATCAGCAGCTTGGGGCGGCTCATCATGGCGCGGCCCATGGCCAGCATTTGCTGCTCCCCGCCAGAGAGGGTACCGGCAATTTGCCGCCGCCGCTCTTTCAGCCGGGGGAACTGGTCGTACACGTCGGCCAGCGACTGGTCGGCCTCCGCCGCCCGGCGGGTGTAGGCGCCCATTTGCAGGTTTTCTTCTACCGTCATTTGGGCAAAAATGCGCCGCCCCTCCGGCACGTGGGCCAGCCCTTTGGTTACAATGGTGTGGGGGGGCATAGAGTCAATGCGCTGGTCTAAAAACGTAATAGACCCGGTGCGCGAACGCAGCAGGCCGGAGACCGTTTGCAGGGTGGTCGATTTGCCCGCCCCATTGGCGCCGATAAGGGTGACAATTTCGCCCGCCGCCACTTCAAACGATACGTCGCGAATGGCGTGAATGCTGCCGTAAAATACGTTGATGTGTTCTACTTTCAGCATGGCGTGTCCTCCTTACTGCGGCCCAGGTAAGCCTCTATTACCGCCGGGTTGGCCTGTATTTCTTCCGCCGTGCCTTTGGCAATCACCTGCCCAAAGTTGAGCACGCATATGCCTTCGCAAATGCCCATGACCAGCTTCATGTCGTGCTCTATCAGCAATATGGCAATGCCAAACCGGTCGCGAATGTTTACAATGGTTTCCATAAGCTCGGCGGTTTCGGCCGGGTTCATACCGGCGGCCGGTTCGTCCAGCAGCAGCAGGCTGGGGTCGGTCGCCAGCGCCCGCACAATCTCAAGCCGGCGCTGGGCGCCGTAGGGCAGCGACCCGGCGCGATAATTCGCCATGTCCTGCATTCCAAAAATTTCTAAAAGCTCCAGCGCACGGTCGTGGGCGGCTTTTTCTTTTTTCCAGTAGGCGGGCAGCCGCAGCACGCCGGTTAGGGTAGAGTAGGCGTAGGCGTTGTGCAGACCGATTTTTACGTTGTCTTCTACGCTCAGGTTGTTAAACAGCCGAATGTTTTGAAAGGTGCGGGCAATGCCCATTTTGTTAATTTGCACGGTGGTTTTGCCCGCCGTGTCGATGCCGTTGAGCAAAATGGTGCCGCTGGTGGGCTGGTAAACCTTGGTAAGCAGGTTAAAAATGGTGGTTTTACCGGCGCCGTTGGGGCCGATGAGCCCGGCGATTTCGGTTTTGCCAATGGTAATGGTAAAATCGTCTACCGCTTTTAAGCCGCCGAACTCAATGCCCAAATGGTTGCATTCCAGCACCGGCAGCTTGTCTACGTCGCGCTCCGGCACAATGGAGCGGCTGGGCACCGGCACCATGGGGGATTTTTCAAATTTACGCATGGGCGGCGCCTCCTTTTTTACCAAGGCCTTTTACAAAGGCGGTCAGGCGGGCAAGCAGCGACTTTACCCCGGGCGAGTTGGTGGCCAGCATCACCAGTATCAGCACGATGGCGTACACCAACATGCGGTAGTCAGAGAACTGACGCAGCGCCTCCGGCAAAATGTAGAGCACGGTGGCGGCAACAATGGAGCCGCGGATGTTGCCCAGCCCCCCCAGCACCACAAATACCAGCACCAAAATAGAGGTGTTAAAGTCAAACTTACCGGCGGCAATGCCGGAGTAATTGAGCCCGTACAGTGCGCCGGAGGCCCCGGCCAGCGCGGCCGAAAGCACAAAGGCGGTCATTTTGTAGCCGGTTACGTTAATGCCCACCGACTCTGCCGCAATGCGGTTGTCGCGTACCGCCATAATGGTGCGGCCGGTGCGGGAACGCATTAAGTTGAGCACCAGCACCAGCGTAATCATCACCAGTATAAACCCGGCGGTAAAGGTGGCAATGGTGGTAGTGCCTACCGCCCCCTGCGCGCCTTTTATAATCACCGTGCCGGTGGGGGAGAGGCCAAGGTCGTCTGCATTTTTGTTGCCGTTCAGGTTAAAGAGCACGTGCAGGCCTTTTTCGTCTACCCCTACCAGCAGGCAGGTCATCAGCTCTTTAATAATTTCACCAAACGCCAGCGTTACAATGGCCAGGTAGTCACCCCGTAGCCGCAGCACCGGTATGCCGATAAGGAAGCCGGTCACGGCGGCGCACAGCGCCCCCACAAGTAGGGCAATGGTAAGCCGCAGCGCGGCGGAGGGAATGACGCTGAGCAGCGACTGGGAGGCGATAACCCCCATAAAGGCGCCCACGCTCATAAAGCCGGCGTGGCCGAGGCTGAGCTCGCCCATAACCCCCACTGTAAGGTTAAGCGAAACGGCCATAGAAATGTAGCAGC
>CANQGN010000119.1 GCA_947623215.1 uncultured Clostridia bacterium | reverse complement strand
AACGACGCTTCCCTGCAATTTGAGGCCGAAACCTCCGCCGCGCTGGGCTTTGGCTTTCGCTGCGGCTTTTTGGGGCTGCTGCACATGGAGATAATCGAAGAGCGGTTAGAGCGGGAGTACCATTTAGACCTCATCACCACCGCGCCGAGCGTGGTCTACCGCTTTACCTTAACCGACGGCAGCGTGGTAGAAATCGACAACCCCACCAACTACCCCGACCCCGCCGCCATTGTATCGGCCGAAGAACCGCTTTGCGACGTGCACATTTACAGCCCGGGCGACTACGTGGGGGCCATTATGGATTTGTGCCAGGAGCGGCGTGGCGTGTTTATAGACATGCAGTACCCCGCCGCCAGCCGGGTGAACATTCACTACGAAATGCCCTTAAACGAAATCGTTTACGACTTTTTTGACGCGCTCAAGTCGCGCACGCGGGGCTACGCCTCTTACGACTACGAACCCGGCCGCTACGCCCCCTCTAAGCTTGTAAAGCTGGACGTTCTGCTCGCCGGCGACGCGGTAGACGCCCTCTCTTTTATTGTTCATGCCGACGCCGCCTACAAACGCGCCCGCCGCATAGCCGAAAAGCTGAAAGAGCACATTCCCCGCCAGCTGTTTGAGGTGCCGGTGCAGGTGGCGGTGGGGGGCAAGGTCATCGCCCGCGAAACGGCGACATTACCCGCAAAAAGAAGCTGCTTGAAAAGCAAAAGGAAGGCAAAAAACGAATGCGCAGCCTGGGAACGGTAGAGGTTCCGCAGGAGGCGTTTATGGCGATTTTAAAATTAGACGAATAGGGCCAACGCCCGAACCCGTCGCTGAAGTAATCGTGTTTAGGAGGAAATTGAAGATGAAACGAATCGTTGCCCTGCTGCTCACCCTGCTGCTCGCCTGCCTCGGCTTTGGGGCCGCCGCCGCAAGCGACGTGCTCACCGTAACGGCCGAAGACTGTGCCCCCGGCGCCACCATTACCCTCTCGTTTGGCGTTGCGAAAAACTCCAACATCGCCGCGGCAGACTTTGCCGTAACCTTTGACACCGATACCTTTGAATACGTCTCTTACGAAAACGGGCCGCTGCTCAAAAACACCATGGCGGTGGGCAATTTAAGCGGCGGGCAGTTTCTCTTTGCCATGGCGGGCACCGAACCCTTAACGGACGAAGGGGTGCTGTTTACGGTGGAGTTTTTGGTGGATTCCGCCGCCTCCGGCGCGCATGAATTCGCCTTTATTCCCACCGACTGCTATAATGCCGACGTTGAGCCCATGACCGTCTCCCGCGCCTCCGCCACCGTTACGGTGTCGGGCGAGGCGGTGTCAGACGTAAAGGTCACTCCCGCCACCAGCCAAACGGAAGACGGCAGCACGGTGACCGTTTCGGCCGGTACTCCCGCCCCCTCTACCCTTACCGTAAGCGGCAACCCCGGTGGAGAAGCCGCCCCGGAGGCGAAAATGGGCGGGCTTTCGCGCACGGCGGTTATTTGTATCGTGGTGGGGGCCGTTTTGCTTCTCATCTGCCTGCTCATCTTACTGGCTGTTTTGCGGGCCAAAAAAATGGCCGCGCAACCGCAAGAGGAGGTCGCCCCCATTTTAAGCGAAGACGCCCGCGCCCTGTTAGAGCTCGACGATGACGCCCTGCAAAACCAGTCGCTGGACGAAGACGACCCAGACGACCAAAGCGGCGAATAAGGCGGGTATGAAACGGCGACTTTCTACCTTTCAGGCCATATTGCTCGGCTTTTTGGCCATTATTGCGGTGGGCGGCTGCCTGCTTATGCTGCCCGCCGCCACCGCCGCGCCCGGCGGCGCCCCCCCGGCAGACGCCTTTTTTACCGCCGTTTCGGCTGTTTGCGTAACCGGGCTGGTGGTGTGCGACACCGCCGTTACCTGGTCGCTCTTTGGCCAGGCGGTGGTGCTTACCCTCATACAAATCGGGGGGCTGGGCGTGGTAACGGTCGCCACTGCGCTGGCGCTGGCCTCCGGCCGCAAAATAGGGCTGTGGCAGCGGCTGGCGGTGCGCGACTCACTCTCTGCTCCTAACGGCGGCGGTATGCTGCGGCTGGTGCTCTTTTTGCTTAAAATCGTGCTGGCGGCAGAGGGACTGGGCGCCGCCGCCTTAGCCCCCGTGTTTTGCCGCGACTTTGGCTTTTGGTCGGGGCTTTGGCGGTCGGTTTTTCTCTCTGTTTCGGCCTTTTGCAACGCGGGGTTTGATATTTTGGGTACCAAAAGCGCCCCCTTTTGCTCTCTTACCGCCTACGCGGCAAACGGCTGGGTGTGCTGCGTGATTATGCTGCTCATTGTGGTGGGCGGCCTGGGCTTTTTAACGCTGGGCGATTTGCTGCGCCACGGCTGGCGCGTGCGGCGCTGGCGGCTGCAAACCAAGCTGGTGCTCGCCACGACCGCCCTGCTTATTGTACTGCCCGCCCTTTATTTTTACCTGCTCTCTTTCACCGGCGTGCGGCCGGTGGCGGCGGGGGTGCTGCAAAGCCTCTTTCAGTCGGTCACGCTGCGCACCGCCGGGTTTAACACCGTGGATTTCGCCCGCCTTAGCGAACCGGTAAAAGCGGTGATGATACCCCTTATGCTGGTGGGCGGCGCGCCGGGGTCTACCGCCGGCGGCATGAAGGTCACCACCCTCGCGGTGCTTACCCTTTCGGCCTTCGCCGTTTTTCGGCGGCGCCCGGCGGCAACCTGCTTTGGGCGGCGGCTTCCGGCCGAGCTGCCCCGCCTGGCGGGGGCGCTGCTGGCGCTCTATTTGCTGCTCTTTTTTACCGGCGGGCTGGCCCTTTGTCTGCTCGAAAATCTGCCGCTGCTCGACTGTTTGTTTGAAACCGCCTCCGCCCTCGGCACCGTGGGGCTTACGGTGGGCATTACCCCCGGGCTTTGCCTTGCCTCTCGCCTGATTTTAATGGCGCTGATGTACTGCGGCCGGGTGGGCGGCCTTACCCTGTTTTACGCCGCCCTCTCCCCCCTGCGCCAGGCCGGCGCCCGCTACCCGGAAGAAACCGTTGCCGTGGGCTAAATACAAACCCCCAACGGGTTTCACCAAATAAGGAGGTTCCTTTGGCTGTATGAAATCCATTTTGCTCATCGGCGTCGGCCGGTTTGGTCGGCAGGTCGCCGCCAAGCTGTACGAGATGCGCCACGAGGTGCTGGCGGTCGATTTAAACGAAGACCGCATTCACGAGGTGCTGCCCTTTGTAACCGACTCGCAAATCGGCGACGCCACTGACACCGCCTTTTTGCGCACCCTCGGCGTGCGAAATTTTGACGTTTGCATTGTGACCATCAGCTCGAACTTTCAAAGCTCGTTAGAAGCCGCCTCGCTGTTAAAAGAGCTGGGGGCGCGGCTGGTGGTCGCCCGGGCGGGCAGCGACGTGCACGAGAAGTTTTTGCTGCGCAACGGGGCGGACGAAGTGGTTTACCCCGAGCGCCAGCTCGCCAACTGGACGGCCGTTTGCTACAGCTCCGAGCAGGTGTTCGACTATATTGAGCTCAGCCGCGACTACGCCATTTTTGAAGTTTCGGTGCCCCCCGGCTGGGTGGGCAAGTCGCTGGGCGAACTGGATTTGCGCCGCCGCCGGGGGCTAAACGTTGTGGCCTATAAAATCAACAACGAAGTGGTGCCGAGCGTGACCCCCGACCGGCCGCTCACGGCAGAGGAACGCCTGCTGGTGCTGGGCCAAAAACGGGACATTCAAAAGTGTTTTCACGTGTAAAAGCGAATTTTTAGCGGCGGCACACCAGAATTCCTACAAAAAGGGTAGACATTGTAGACAAGCTGTGCTATAATAATGTGTTGAGCGGGCGAAGCCCCGCTTCAGCAAAAATTAACGCCACCCGCCCCGGCCGTTTAACCCCCCGACCCGGACGAATGACAGAAAGCGTGATGAGAAACCATGATATATGCCGATAACGCCGCCACTACCCGGCTGCTGCCGCAGGTGCTGGAGGCCATGCAGCCTTACCTGACCACCTACTACGGCAACCCCTCCAGCTTATACGCCTTCAGCGACCCGGCCAAGCGGGCGGTAGAGAATGCCCGCGAACGCATAGCGGCCGTGCTGGGAGCCGAAAGCCGCGAGATTTACTTTACCTCCGGCGGCAGCGAGTCAGACAACTGGGCCATAAAAGGCGTGGCGCAGCGGCTGGCCGCCCGTGGCAAAACCCACTTAATTTCTACCGCCTTTGAGCACCACGCCGTGCTGCACACCCTGCGCGCGCTGGAAAAGCAGGGCTTTACCGTAACCCTGCTGCCGGTGCATGAAGACGGCATTGTGCGCCCGGAGGAGCTGGCCGCCGCCATAAAAGACGAGACCGCGCTGGTGAGCGTGATGCTCGCCAACAACGAAATCGGCACCATTCAGCCCATTGCCGAGCTGGCGGGCGTCTGCCACGAAAAAGGCGTGCTGCTGCACTGCGACGCCGTGCAGGCGGTGGGGCACATACCGGTAAAGGTAACCGAGCTGGGGGTGGATTTACTCTCTCTTTCGGCCCACAAGTTCCACGGGCCCAAAGGGGTGGGCGCCCTGTTTATTCGCCGGGGCGTTTTGCCGGTGAATTTAATAGAGGGCGGCGCACAAGAGCGGAATCGCCGCGCCGGTACCGAAAACGTGCCGGGCATTGTGGGCATGGCAGAGGCGCTGGTGTATTCTGCCGACCGCATGGAAGAAACGGCCAAGCGGCTTTGCGCCCTAAGAGATAAGACCATAGCCGGGGCGCTGCGCATTCCCCGCTCGCGCTTAAACGGCCACCCCACCCGGCGGCTGCCGGGCAACGTGAACCTTTGCTTTGAGGGCATAGAGGGCGAATCGCTGCTGCTGCTGCTGGACGGGCAGGGTATTTGCGCCTCCTCCGGCTCGGCCTGCACCTCCGGCTCGCTTGACCCCAGCCACGTGCTGCTGGCCATCGGCTTGCCGCACGAGGTGGCGCACGGGTCGCTGCGGCTCTCGTATTCCGACGAAACCACCGAAGAAGACGTTGACCATATTTTGGCGGCGCTGCCCCCCATTGTGGAGCGGCTCCGGGCCATGTCTCCTTTATGGGATAGAATTATA
>CANQGN010000118.1 GCA_947623215.1 uncultured Clostridia bacterium | reverse complement strand
CGCTGCAGTAAGTCCCCGGCGGCAATGCCCTGCGGGCAAAGGGCGGCGCACCGCCCGCAATGGCGGCAGGCGGCGGGGCGTTCTTCGGGCGGCAGCTCGTCGATTTGCATCCCCACCGTAATGCCGCCGCCCAGCCGCAGGTCGTTGTAGCTCTGCAGCAGGCGGGGAATATTCAGCCCCGCCGGGCAGTCGGCCAGGCAGTAGCCGCAGCCGGTGCAGGGAATCTCGCTTTTGAGCGATTCCGCCACCGCAAGCAGCAGCGCCCGCTCGCGGTCAGTCAGCTCGTCCGGCTGTTCAAAAATGGCGCAATTTTCCGCCACCTGCTCGGGCGACGACATGCCGCTTAAGGTCGTTACCACCCCCGGCAGGCTCCGCACAAACCGAAAAGCCAGCCCCACCGGCGACTGCCCGGGCGCCTCTGCCTGCAATTTTGCTGTCTGTGCCTGCGGCAAACGGGCCAGCCGCCCGCCCCGCAGCGGTTCCATTACCCACACCGGCATGTTGTACGCCTGTAAGAGCGCCAGCTTTTCCTTCGCCTGCTGCAAGGTCCAGTCTAAATAATTCAGCTGAATTTGGCAAAACGAAAGGCTGCCGCCCGCCTCTTGCAAAAAGCTTTGCAAAAGGGGCAGCCGGGCGTGGGACGAAAAGCCCAGCCAGCGAATGCGCCCCGCCTCTTTTTGCCGCAGCAAATACTCCAAAATGCCATACTCCGCATTGCGGTAGGTGGCAATGGAGGTTTCGCAGACGTTGTGGAGCAAATAAAAATCAAAATACTCCACCCCGCATTTTTTGAGCTGATGCTCAAACACCGCCGCCGGGTCGTGGCGGCTTTGCAGCTGGTGGCCGGGGTATTTGGTGGCCAGCAGGTAGCGCTCGCGCGGAACGCCCCGCAGCGCCTCGCCCAGCGCCAGCTCAGACTCGCCGTTGTGGTAGGGGTAGGCGGTGTCAAAATAATTCACGCCGCCTTCCAGCGCCATGGCCACCATGCGGCGGGTGGCGGCGCGGTCAACGCCCCCGCCCGGCAGGGTGGGCAGCCGCATGGCGCCAAACCCCAGCTGTGAAATACGCAGGTTGTGAAAGGTTGAAAACTGCATGGTCGCTCCTCCCTTGTTTGGTTGATTTTTTCCCGCTCCCGCGGGCGGGAAAATTTTTTCAATAAAACCCCCGGCTTTTTATAAAACCGGGGGCAAAACAAAACGAACCTTTTGCCGACTGAACCTTCCCCCGGCGCGGGCGTTCCCCCAACGCGGGGAGCGCTTTTCCCCAAACGCGGCAAGTGCTTTTTCTCATACGCGGGGGCGTTCGCCCTTAAGCGAGAGAGATTACCCCAGCGCGGGGGCGCTTTTCCCCAAACGCGACGAGCGCTTTTTCTCATACGCGGGGGCGTTATCCCAGCGCGAGAGGCATTACCCCAACGCAGGGATTGTTTCTTCCGGCAGCAGCAGCCGGCCCTGCTCGGCGATGTCGGCAAGGGCGCGGCGGGGGCAAAGCTCCTTTAATGCCTGCAACGCCGCCCCAAGCCGGGGCGGGCGGGTCGTCAGGTTGTGGCAGTCGGTACCCAGCGCCTGCACCATGCCCTTTTGCACCAGCCGGGCCGCCTTTTTGGCGGTGCGGGGGGCAAGGGCGTAGTCGGCGCTCAGCTGAAAAAGCACCCCTTCCTCCAGCAGGCGGGGCAGGGTAGACCGCCGCTGGTAGGGGAGCGGCCGCTCTATGTGGGCAATCACCAGCTGCAAGCCGTGGTCGTCTCGCAGGCGCAGCAGTTCTTCCAGCGTTTCGCCCGGCCAGCGGGCAACCGGCATTTCCAGCAGCAGCACCCGCGTACCGGCAAGGCAAAGCGGGCGCAAATCCGCCGCCCGCGCCAGCCCGGGGTAATAGGCGACCTCCGCCCCCAAATAAACCGCCGGGTGCTCCCCCGGCCGGTAAAGCGGCCGCAGCTGCTCCACCGCCCGCTGCCGCCGCTGCAAAAAGCGGGGCAGGGCGTCCTGCGCGGGGTAAAAGTGGGGGGTCGCCGCTACTTTGCGCACCCCCTGTTTGCCCATTTCGGCCAGCATGGCGGCAGAGGTTGCCGCGTCTTTGCTGCCGTCGTCCACCCCCGGCAGCAGGTGGGCGTGAAAATCCACAAAATCGCCCGGATTCATTTCGTCCCTCTTTCCGCACGGCGCCGCCGCCAGCAGCGCAGGCAGGCGGCAGCCAGCAGCGCCAGCGCGCAGCCGCAGGCAAACCCGGCAAAATCTATCCAGATGTCTCGCACCATGGGGCTGCGGTCGTTGGTCATTTGAATGGTCTCGTCCAGCAGCGGAAAAAGCAGCCCCCCGCACAGCAGCCGGGGCCACGCGGTAGAAAAGGGAATTTTCTTCACCGCCGTAAGCAGCGCCAGCTCGCCGCCCAGCGCCAAAAATTCCAACAAATGGCCCGCCTTGCGCACGGCAAAAACGTCATTCGGCCGCTGGGGCGAAAGACTTCGCCCCAACAGCCGCATAACAAAATTGCTGATTTGTGTGGACTGCTCGCGCGAGAGCGCAGAGTTGCCCCAAATAAACGCAAGGGTAAGACCGATGAGCACCAGCAGGCAAACGGTCAGTCGCCGCCGGCCGCGTTCGGCTATTCTCATTTAGCGGCGCCGGCCGGCGTTTGCTGCGGCTGACGAACCACTTCCACCGAAGCGGGTTGTTTTTCACCCTTGGACTTACCGCCGCCCACAAAGGCGATGATAATATCCAGCACCACGGCAATGGCAAGGTTAATCAGCCCGCTAAAGGCGAACTGCGCCACGTTGTTGCCGGAGTTAACGGGGGTAAAGTACCGCAGCACCATAACGGCGGCCAGCAGGGCCAAATACACAATCTGGCGCAGCACGTAAGCGTTGGCAGAAACGCCGGTGGTTTTGTAGGCCTGCAGCGCGTCCACATAAAAGAGCAGCACCGTCAGCGCGGCCATAACGCCAATGCCCCAGTTCATAGAAATGGGCGCAAAAGAGAAGGCCAGGGCTACCAGCGGCGGCAGTATGTAGGCAGCGCAGAGCCCCTTGCGGCTTTTCAGCAGGCTAAGCGGCCCGGCTAAGAACAGGCAAAAGCCCACAAAGGCCAAGCCGTCTTTTTCGGCGCTGGCAAAGGGGAAGGCCAGAATTTTTTGGCCGTTTGCAAACAGCACGGCTACCACCGCGTGCGACAGCGCGGCATACAGCAGGTAAGCCACCATGCCCACCAGCGCCCGGGTGGTTTGCATTCTCACTACCCGCTCGGCAGGGGGCAAATCCTCTTTGCCTTTGGCAAAGGCAAACAGGGCGTCCAAAATCCATGTCATGCCAAACAGCAAAATGGCATAACTGACGTATTTGACCGTATTGGTGATGGTTTCAAACTGGGGAACTGCAAAATGCCAGGCCACAATCAACGCGGCGGTTACCAGTACGCTCGCAACCAGGTTGCAAGTCTTTTTGTTTTTCGAGGCAGTAATCATTTTCGTTCACCTTCCTGTAATTTGCTTGAGAAATCTATATAAAAGCCATTGCTGACTTCGTTTTTGCTTTTGTTATCGTGCGCCGCCTTGCAGCACCGCCCGCGTTAGGCGTTTGTCTTCCCGTCGGCGGCGAAGGGCCGCCATCAGCGCCATGCCGAACCACCCGCCGAGGGTATACATCAGCCAGTGCTCTACCGAGCCGGTGCCCCGGCCGGTTACCGCCTGCAGCGCCTCTACCAAAAAGCCGGAAGAGAGCACCAGCACGGCCGCCTGATAAAGGGTCCACCGCCCGCGGTGCCAGCGCAGCAGCATCCCAAAGGGGATATAGTACAGCCCGTCGAGTAAGGCGAGCAGCACGCGGGACTCGTGGTAAGCGCCGCCGCCGGCCAACACGTAGTCAAACGCAAAGTGAAAATTGCCGGCCGGGCCGGAGGAACGGTTGAAGAGCGAAAGCGAAAGAATAAACAACAGGTAAAGCAGCGGAAACCAGGCCCGCAGCCCCTCTTGCCAATTCGTCGCCCCTTTTTTTGCCGCGCGGCGGTAAACAAACGCAGCCGCCGCCAACAAACCGAAACAAAGCAGCACCGGCCAACACAGCAAATACTCGCGCGTGAGCAGCAGCAGTTTGTACCACTGCCTTGGTTCGGCAAAAAAAGAAAAACTTCGCCCGTTAAATTCAAACCGCATATCGGTCGAGCGTTTCCCACCTTTGGTCTTTGTCGCTCAGCAGCAGCGGCGTACCGTCTTGCAGCCGGTAGCCCTCTGCCAGCGCGTTTCCCCGGTATTCGCCCGTAAGCTCAGGCCAGCGAATGCCGATGGCGGGGTCGTTCCAGGCAAGACCGCCTTCGTCGCCGGGGTGGTAAAAATCGGTGCATTTGTAGCAAAACTCCGCTTCGTCAGAAAGCACCAAAAAGCCGTGGGCAAAGCCCTTATGTAAAGCTGCTTGTGATTTGCGGCCGAAAGCTCCACCCCGTGCCAGCGGCCGAAGGTCTCGCTGCCGGGGCGTAAATCCACCGCCACGTCAAACACGCGGCCGCGAATCACCCGCACCAGCTTGCCCTGCGGGTATTGTTTTTGAAAATGCAGCCCCCGCAGCACGCCTTTGCAAGACATACTCTGGTTATCCTGCACAAAGCGCATGGTCAGCCCGGCCTGCTGCAAGTCGCGCTGGTTGTAGGTTTCCATAAAATAACCGCGCGCGTCGGTATGCAGCGTGGGTTCAATCTCAAACAATCCCGCAATGGCGCAGGGGGTAACGGTTACGTTTGCCATAATGCTTCCTTTCCGGCAGACGCCGCTTTAACCCCTCGCGCATAGTATACGCCGGCCGGGGCGGCGGCATTCATGCCGATTTGCCATAGACTTGCCGGCAACCTGCCGCCGGGGCTTGTCGCCCGCGACCCAGACCCTCGAGGGGTGCGTCTCTTATAAGTGTAAAAGATTCGGGCGGGAATGTCAAGTCTAAAATCGACAAAAACTTGTTTTTATTTCGATTTTATCCCACCCCTCCCCCGGAGGGGGTATAAACCAACCGGCCGGCAACCTACCCTGCCGGCCGTTTTGTTATTCTGCTAAGTCGACTATATACCGCCCCAACGCCT
>CANQGN010000117.1 GCA_947623215.1 uncultured Clostridia bacterium | reverse complement strand
GTTAGCCCCCTTTTTGGCCTCTATTAAGGCCAGCGCGGGGGCGGCGGCGACTCGCTGGCAGACCAGCGTGAGCTTTTTGGGTTCCAGCCCCGCTTGCCGCAGGGCGGTAAAAACCTCCGCCAGCCGCGCCGGGCGGTGGCACAGGCAAAAGCGGCCGCCGGTGTTGAGTGCGCGGGCGGCGGCAGAGGCGGCCTCTGCCAGCGTGCAGGTAAGCTCATGCCGGGCGGCGGCGAGGCCGGGTACGGGGCTTATCACGCCGTCCCCCACCCGCTTATAGGGCGGGTTCATCACCACCAAATCATACCCGGCGCGGGGGAATAAATCCTCCCGCCGCAAGTCGCCCTCTATTACCCGCAGGCGGGCGGCAAGGGCGTTTTCTTCTACCGCGCGGCGCATTAAAGAGGCCGCGTCCGGCTGTAATTCTACCGCGTCGATATGTTTCGGCGCGTTGGTTTTGCAAAAAAGCAGGCTGATAATGCCGCACCCGGCGCCCAGCTCCAGCGCGTTTTCTTGCCGCCGGGGGGCGGCAAAGTGGGCGAGCAGCAGCGCGTCGGTACCAAAGCGGTGCACCTCGTTTGTGTAGCACACCACGCCCTCGCCCAAAGCGTGGCGGCGGGGGGCGGCCACTACAGCCGCCGGGCGGCGACGGCGCTCCAGCCGTTTTGCCGCCGCACCGTTTGCACTCTGAAGCAGTCTTGCAGGGCGGCTAATACCTCCGCCTCGCGCTCGTCTATAATGCCGCTGAGCAGGTACAGCCCGCCGGGGGCGAGCAGCGGTAGAACCGTGGGGGTAAGGGCCAGCAGCACGTCCGCCACAATGTTGGCGGCCACTACCTCATAGGTGCCGGTCACCTGCTCGGCGCAGTTGCCGCAGCGGGCGGTAAAGCGGTTGGCTACGCCGTTGCGGGCGGCGTTTTCCTCTGCCACCTTTACGGCCAGCGGGTCAATATCGACCCCCACGGCCTGCCCCGCGCCCAGCAGCAGCGCGGCGACCGAGAGAATGCCGCTGCCGCAGCCGACGTCTAACATCCGCTCGCCGCCGGTGATGTTTTCATCTAACAGCTCCAAACACAGCCGGGTGGTCTCGTGCGTACCGGTGCCGAAGGCAAGGCCGGGCTCTAACAGCAGCGGCAGGCGGTCGGTAGGGGCCGGGGCCTCCCACGCCGGTTGAATGAGCAGCCGCCGCCCGACGGGCATAGGCTTATAATATTGCTTCCACGCGTTGGCCCAGTCGGCAGAGCGGCAAAGCGAGGCCGAAAAGGTAAAGGGAATACCGGCGGCCGTAAGGGGCTTTTGCAGCTGCTCGATGACCGCGGCGGGGGGCGTAGTAAGCGGCAGGTAGAGGTGAATAATCCCCTTCGTGCGGTCTTTTTGCAGCAGGGCTTCGTCTATTAAATCCACATGGGCGGTCTCGGCCACCGCCTGCTCTAAATTGCGGTAGTCTTCTATATACAGCCCGCCGGTGTTGGCAAGGGTGGCAATGGCTACCGCTTCGTCCAGCCGGTCGGCCGGCACGGTGCAGGTGAGTTCGTTGGTATCGGCATAATCCATAACCCGGCGCTCCTTACCACACAAAGCCGATTTTCTTCATGGCCCGGCTTAAGGTTTTGCGGGCAATGGCCTCTGCCGCCCCAGCCCCCGCGCGGTAGGTTTGCTCTAAATAATCGCGGTTGTTCATGTAGTCGTTGTAGCGCTGCTGAATGGGGCGCAGCAGCTCTACCACCGCTTCGCCCACGGCGGTTTTAAATTCGCCGTAGCCTTTACCGGCAAATTCATCTTCTATTTGCTGCATGGTGCGGCCGGTTACGGCGGCGTAAATTTCCATTAAGTTGTTAATGCCCTCTTTGTCCGGGGCGCAGCGCACCGAGGCCTCGCTGTCTGTTACCGCGCGTTTGAATTTGCGCATTATATCCTCCGGCTTATCTAACAACGCCACCCAGCCGTTGGGGTTGGGGTCGGATTTAGACATTTTTTGGCTGGGGTCTTGCAGCGAGCGCACGCGGGCGGCCGTTTTGGGAATATAGGCCGATGGCATGGTGAATACGTTGGGGTAAAGGTTGTTAAAGCGATTGGCGATAACGCGGGTAATCTCTAAATGCTGGCGCTGGTCCTCCCCCACCGGCACCAAATCTGCCTGATAAAGCAAAATATCCGCCGCCATTAAGGCCGGGTAGCTGAACAGCCCCACGTTGATGTTATCCGCATGTTTGGCGGATTTATCTTTAAACTGGGTCATACGCGAAAACTCGCCAAACTGAGCATAGCACGAGAGCAGCCAGGCCATTTGGCTGTGGGCGGCCACGTGCGACTGAATGAACACGAGGGATTTCTCCGGATTTAACCCAATGGCGAGCAGCAGAGCGTAGGTTTGCAAAATTTGGCGGCGCAAATCGCCCGGCTGCTGGCGCACGGTAATGGCGTGCAGGTCGGCCACGGTGTAAACGCAGTCAAATTCCTGCTGCATATTCACCCAGTTGCGCAGCGCGCCCAGGTAGTTGCCGAGGGTGAGCATACCGCTGGGCTGAATGGCGCTGTATATTCGTTTTTTTGCTTGTTCTTCCATAATGGCAACTTCCTTTATGCGATGAATTCCCGAATGAGACAATGCCGGGGCAGCCATTCGGCCGGGAAAGGCGAAAAGGCCCGGTATTGTTCGGTTAAATTAACAAAGGTTTGGTAAAAGGGGCTTTGGGGGGGCGTCTCTTTTAGCAGTTCGGTTAAATAGGGGGCGAAAACCGCCGGTTCAAAGGGGTGAAAGGTGTCTATGGTGCCGTCTACCGATTGGGCGAAGGGCTGCAGGTAGAGTTCCTCCCCCCGAATCACCCCGCCCCACAGCTGTAGCGTGCGGGCGGCGGGGGCGGCGCGGTAAAAGCTGTCTCGCACCAGGCGGCGGGCCAGGCGCACTTCTCGCGGGGTCACCACCACCTTGTCGCCCTCGGCGAGGCCTGTTTGCACGCTGACGTAGAGCTTCGTTATGCCCTCCTGCGGCAGGGCGCCGAGAATCACGTCGTTGAGCGCGTGTATGCCCTCAAAGATGACCAAATCGCCGGGCTGTAAAACCACCGGGCGGGTCTGCTCCTTCGGTTTGCTGGCTACAAAGTCAAAAATGGGCAGATCGCAGGCGCCCTGCTCCATTAAGCGCAGCAGGCAGTCTTGCAGCAGCGGCAGGTTTAAGGCTTCTACCGACTCGTAGTCGTATTCGCCGTTTTCCAGCAGCGGGGCGCGACCAAAACCGAGGTAAAAATCGTCTAACGACACCACGGCGGCGCGTACCCCCCGGCGGGCGAGCGCCTCGCACAGCGCCCCGGCGGTGGTGGTTTTGCCGCTGGCCGTAGGCCCGGCCAGCATAACCACCCGGCGGTGCTCGTCTGCCGCCAGTCGCTCGGCGGTTTGTTCTATTTTAGCGGTATAAGCCGCGCAGCATTCGGCTACCCATTCACGCGGGCGGGTTTGCAGGGCGGCGAGCGCCGCCTGCCGCTGCAGCGGCGACGGGGTATTGTTCATAAAATTCACCAATTCCCTTTTTTCGTTGCATGAGCGATACAAACCGCTCGCTATATTCATAGGGATATTTGACGTTAAATATGCGCGTAATGGCCGGGCCGCCGGGTTGTTTTAGGCGGGTTACGCCCCCTGCCCCGGCCGCCAGCACGGTGTGCAGCTCGTTCATCATGGCGAGGTTATACAGGCACTCGTGCCCAGGTTTGGCCCAGCCAACGTTTTCTAAATTGCCCAGCATTTTAGACTGGCGGTAAAGGTAATAGGGCCGGTAGCCCGCCGCCGTTAAGGCGTCGTCCGCCGTTTTTAGCATGTCGGCGACCGCCTCCGCCCCCGGCAGGGCGGCCCCCTCTTTTTGCGCAAGACGAGAAGAGCGTTTGAGCGAGAGGGTGTGCACGGTAATATTCTCCGGGTTTAGCGCCAGCACCTGACGGAGCGAATCTTCAAACCCCGCCGGACTGTCGCCCGGCAGCCCGGCAATTAAGTCCATATTGAGCGTGCGAAAGCCCGCCTGCCGCACCAGCTCTACCGCATCTATCACCTGCGCCACACTGTGGCGGCGGCCAATGAGCGAGAGTACCGAGTCGTGCATGGTTTGGGGGTTTACGCTCACCCGCCCCACGCCGTGGGCTTTGAGCACCTGCAATTTTTCTTGCGTTACGGTGTCCGGTCGGCCGGCCTCTACCGTGTACTCCAGCAAATGCGAAAGGTCAAATGCCTGCTCTACAGCCCTGAGCAGGCGGTCAAGCTGGTCGGCCGAAAGCTGGGTGGGGGTGCCCCCGCCAAAATACACCGTTTGCAGCCGCACCCCGGCGGCCCTGGCCTGCCGGGCGGTGAGGGCAAGCTCCTCGCAAAGCAAATCCACATAAGGTTCTACCAGCTTTTGGGTTTTTTCTACCGAATGCGAAACAAAGGAGCAGTAACTGCACCGCGTAGGGCAAAAGGGTATGGAAACGTAAAGGCTAAAGGCCTCCGGCCGGGTTAAAACGGTCGCTTTTTGCTCTGCCTCATACACCGCGCGGCAAAGGGCAATTTTGGTGGGCGAAACCAGCAGCCGGTCGCGAAACACCCGGTCGGCCTCGCCCCGCCCCGCCTGCCGCAGGGCGGCGTATAGCTTGCCGGGGCGCACGCCGGTTAAAACGCCCCAGGCGGGCGCCACGCCGCAGGCACGGCAGAGCAGCCGGTAAAGCCCCCGCGCCATAGCGATTTCTGCCGCGTTTTCGCCGTCGGCGTCTACCAGCGGTTCCTCGGCGGCGGTGGTGGCGCCGTTTAGCGTTAACCGGCAGCAGGCGACCGTGCGGCTGCCCCGGCGCTGAAAGTTACAGGCGGCGGTGTTGCCTTCGCTGGCGGGGGGATTTTTGGTAAAATGCTCATCCGGAAAAAACAACCGGCAGAGCTTTTCCATTTCGTAAAACGAATCAGGCGGGTTCAGCAGTAGATTCATACCCCCGCCGCCTCGCGCAAAAAGGGGTTGCAGGCACGTTCTACCTCTAAGGTAGTGGGCTTGCCGTGGCCGGGGTAAATTTTGTAGTCGCCCGGCAGGGCGGCGATTTTACCGAGCGAGCGGCGCATCGCCTCGGCGTTGCCGGTGGGCAGGTCGGTTCGGCCCGCCCCTAAGCGAAAGAGGGTATCGCCGGTAAAA
>CANQGN010000116.1 GCA_947623215.1 uncultured Clostridia bacterium | reverse complement strand
CCCGGCTATGGGACCCCCCCGCCGGGCCAGCCGCCGACGAGCGCAAAGCACCCCCGCCCCGGCAAGCAGGCAAAGCGGGGCGAGCAGGGCGGTAAAGCGGAGGCCGAACCACCACCCGGCGGTGTGGCACACCCGGGCGGCAAAGCCCGCCACCGCAAGGGGTCGGCGCATGGCAATCCCCCTCCTTTTTTCTTGCATACAAAAAGCCCGTTTGGGGGCGGCCGCTCCCCCGTTTAGAAAAGCGGCCCCAAACGGGCCATGGTTTTCCCCTCTCTTTCTTTGGGGAAAAACCCTGGTAGTCAAGTTGAAATGGTTACGGCTGTGAAGAGGCCGCAGAGGAAACCGGCTCGGGCGAGGCGGACGAAACCGGGGCCGAGGCGGTGGAAGAGACCGGCGGAGCGACGGAGGGCGAGCTGTCCGGCGGGACGGAGCTGACCTCGCGGTTATCCTCCGGCTCCGAAGGAATGGGTTCGGGTTCGGGGGCGGGATTTTGCACGTAGAGAATAATCTTCGCGTCGTACACGCCGCAAATGCTGCCGGCGCTGGGCGAAATGCGGGTGACCACCCCTTCGTAATCGGGCGTTTCGGTGTTGCAGGTAATGGAGTCGTAATAGAACCCGGCCTTCCAGAGCTTTTCCAGCGCTTCGGCGTAGGTTAACCCCTCTACCGAGGGCACCCGCAGCTGGCCGGACCCGAGGCTGACCACCACGGTAATGGTTTGGGCTTCTTCCGCATCCAGCGGAATTTCGGTACCGGCGGCGGGCGACTGAGAAATAATAACGCCGCTTTCTACCTCTTCGCTGTATTTTTTGTAGTCCACTTTAAAATTGTAAGAACCGTAGTTGCGCTCGCAGGCGGCCAGCGACTGGCCCACAAAATTCTCTATTTTGCGGGTGAGCTGGCTGCCGGTTCCGGCAGAAGCGGTGTTGCTGGAAATGACCAGCAGCGAGGCGCCGTCGCTTTGGTCTCCCCCGCCGATGACCCCAAACACGTGCCACTTGTAGTCTACCCCAAAAAAGACGGCGGCGAGCACCAACAGCGTGGCCGCCATGGCAATGGCGGTTACCAGCGCCCCCCGGCCCTTGGCGGGTTTTTCGGATTCTTCCTCCGGCTCATCCTCCGCCAGCAGCGGGGCGCCCTCGGCAATGCTGGGCGCGGCAGAAAAGGCGGCGCGAAAATGCTCGGCGTCGGCCGTGCGGGCGTCTGGCAGCAGTTGCAGCGCCTCGCGCAGCGCGGCGGCGGCATGGGGGGGCAGCGCGGCCAGCGCCTCCTCCGGCAAATCGGCCTCGCCGTTCATGCGGCTGCGGGCGTCTGGCGGGGTTTGGCCGGTGACCGCCCGCAGCACGCAGGCGGCAAAGGCGTACACGTCGGTCTGGGGGCCCAGCTTGCCGTCCAGTCCGTATTGCTCCAGCGCGGCGTAGCCGGGGGCCAACCGGGCGGGCAGCGCCCCGCGGGCAGAGCGAACCTCCGCCCCCGCAAAGCCGGTAAAGCGCAACCGGCCGTCTTTGCCCACGTACAGGGTCTCGGGCGAAATGCCGCCGTGCCAAATACCGGCGGCGTGCAGGGAGGAAAGGGTAGAGACCGCCGGCATCATAAGCGCGCGGGTCTGCTCAAAGGTCAGCCGCTCGCCGTTGCGGTGCAAAAACGACTCCAGCGTAATGCTCTCGGTATACTCCGAAACGGCGTAGGCCGTGCCGTTGCACTCTACAATGTCGTAAACCGGAAAAAGCGCCGGCATATCCCGCAGGCGGCCGAGCGCCCGGTTGCCCTCTAAAAAGGCGGCAAGGCAGCGGCGGAACTCCTCTTCCTGCCCCGGCAGGGGGGTCACCCCGCCGGTCGCCGCCGCGCGGGCGCACAGTCCCTCCGGCAGATACTCGCGAATTTGCACCGGCGACTGCAAAATATTGTCCCACCCCATGTAAAGGGCGCCTTCGCCGTCGGCGGTTACCAGCTTGCCCACGAGATACCGGTCGAGCAGCCAGGTGCGCACCGGCAGGTAGGGGGCGGTTTGCAGCGCGTCCTCGCGGTAACCGCAGTGGGGGCAAAGCTCCGCGCCGCCGGTTTCGCGCATACATTGCATACACAGTTGATTTACATTCACCATAATGCCATACTCTCCTTACTGAAACAGCGGGCGCTTGCGGAAAAAGAGCAGCCCCAACGTGCCCGGCCCGCAGTGACAGGAAATCACGCAGCCCGCGCGGGTCACCAGAATCTCTTTAAAATCCACCGTTTGGCGCACCTGCTCTACCACGGCGGCCACCGCCTCCTCCGGCACGCCGGAGTGGGTAACGAACAGCCGCTCGGTGCAAATATCCTCCGGGTCGTGCAGCTGGTCGCGCACGTACTGGGCGCGGGCGGCCTCGATACTGCCGCGGTACTTGCGGGCAGCGTCCATTTTATCGTCATACACCACAATCTGCGGCTTAATTTTAAGCAGATTGGCCCCCATGCGGGTCACGGCGGAGCACCGCCCCCCGGCGTGCATGTAGTCGAGCGTTTCGAGCACAAACGAAACGTCAAGACAAGGGGCGCGCTCGGTCAGCTTTTGGGCAATAGCCTCCGCGGTTTCTCCCGCCGCCGCCAGCTCCGCCGCCGCCAGCGCCAGCTGGCCGATGCCGGTAGAAAGCCGCAGCGAGTTGACCACGTACACGCCCGGCACTTCTTCGGCCGCTATGCGGGCGTTTTGCAGCGTACACGAGAGGTAGTCGGCCAGCCCCACGTGCACGACGTCGTAGCCCTCGCCCGTTAACCGTTCAAACACGGCGCGGTATTCTTCCACGCCGCAGGCGCTGGAATGGGCAATTTTACCCGTTTCGCGGTAGTGGCGGTAAAGGTCGTCTGGCGTTACGTCCAGCCCGTCGCGGTAAAGCTGCCCGTTCATTTCAATGTAAAGGGGAAAAACCGTAATGTGATACTGCTCCAGCAGGGCCGGCGTTAAATCCGCCGTACTGTCGGTGGTTACCGCTACTTTGCGGCCCATGGCAAACGCTCCTTACTTATTTTGATTTTGTTGTAGGAAAATCAGAAAAATCGCAGGGGAAGTCGGTTTATTTTACCACAAAACCCCGCCGGTGTCAAATCGGAATGTTGCGGCGGGCCAAAACCCGGGCAAATTTCCCGCAAATTCCGCCCTCTTTGCAAAAAAAGGGCTTGACAAGCAGCGGCGGCGGCGTTATTATAAAGCTGTAGCATTTTCGGAATGAAACTGCCAAGACTCTCGTATTTTCTCATTCTAATTTTATCTGGAGGGAACCAACATGAAAAAATCGCTTGCCATCCTGCTTTCGGTCTGCCTGGTAATGGCGGCACTGGCCGGCAGCTTTGCGCTGGCGGAAGACGCGGCCGCACCCTTTACCCTTACCCTGGCGGCCAACAACATGAAAACCGCTTCTACCCCGCCCACCGCTGCGCTTGGCCCCGCCAACTTTGGCGAAAACACCACCCTGCAGTCTGACGACGCCGGCAAAGTAACCGTGCCCGAATGCTCGTTTAAGTTCAACGAGGCGGGTTCCGTTGCCTTTGTAGAGTGGAACACCAACCCCTTTGGCACCGGTACCGCCTACAAAGCGGGCGACGAAATTACCATGACCAAAAACATGGCGCTCTACGCCCAGTGGATGGTGCTGACGGTGATTGCCAACAACAACACCGCCACCCAAAACCCCGAGAGCAAGCCTTCGGACGATAATTTGACCGACTTTGGCGACGTGATTTACGTAGAACCCGACGCCGACGGCAACGTAACCCTGCCGGAGAACACCTTTGAGCTTAACAACTTTAACTTCACCGGCTGGAACGCCCACTACGACGGCAGCGGCGATGCTTACACCGCAGGCCAGAAGGTTGCCTTAACCGCCCCCCTGGCCGTATATGCCCAGTGGCAAAACAAAAACACTGATATCGGTCATACCTATAAGGTGACCTATCACGCCAACGGCGGCGAAGGCGTAACGGAAGATATTGGCGGCCCCTACACCTCTACCCTTACCCCGGTTGCCAGCTGGTGCGACTTTACCCGCGAAGGTTACTCCTTTGTAGAGTGGAATACCGAACCCGACCGCTCGGGCGACGCTTACCTGCCGGACGAAGACATTCAACCCACCGGCGAAGACATGGTGCTTTACGCCATTTGGCAAAACGATGAGACGGGCGAAATTGCTCCCCCCTACAACGCGACGGTTCCGTCGGATCCGGGCAGCTCCATTGTTGACCCCGGCACCTCCAGCACCGAGGGCGGCACCACCGGCACCGAGGGTAACGGCCAAGGCGAAGAACCCACGGTAGAAGAAACGGTAACCGATTCTGACGTGTACGACGACAACCCCAAGACCGGCGACGCCGCTTCTGTTGCGGGCGCTTTGGGTCTTGCGCTGGTGGCCGCGGCCGCGCTGGTTGTTACCAAAAAACGCGAAGACTAATTGCATAACCGACCGGCTGTTTTAAATAGATAAAATCAGTCGGCAACGCCACCGCAACCGCGCGCTTTTTCACCAAAAGCCCGGCTGCGGTGGTTTTTTTGACTCCCCCTTTTTTTAACCCCCCCTTTTGTACTTAACCGAGGTGATAGCCATGAAAACCCTGCGCGTACCCCTTTGCCTGCTGCTGGCCGCCCTGCTTGCCCTTTGCCCGCTGGCAGCCGCCGCAGCCGAAACCGAACCCGGAACCGAAGCCCCCGGCGCGCTGCGCCTTTCGTTTTGCGACTCTACCGGCGGGTGGGTCAACGGCGCTTACCCCGCCATGGCCATTGCGGCCGACCACAACAACTGCACCGAGCAGCCCGCCAGCTTAAAAGTGAGCGGTGACCTCTCGCGCGGGCGGTCGATGGTGCTCTACACCACCCTGCCCGCCCCGGTAGACGTAACCCCCTACCGCTATTTGGAGCTGGATTTTTATACCGATTCGCCCGAGGTGCTGAAAGGGGGCAGCGGCCAGCTGGAGCTGACTTCCTCCGGCGGGTGCGACGTGGCGGAGCTCACCTTTTCTGCCGCCGCCCTAACCGGCCAGCTGACCGGCGAGGGGTGGCAGCACCTGCGCATTCCGCTGGCCGCCGGGCAGGTCACCTCTACCGACCCCCAGCGCCGGTTTGACCCCGCCGCCGTCAACTTCTTCCGGTTTTACCTCGTCAATTTGCCGGGCGAGTCGGGCAGCTA
>CANQGN010000115.1 GCA_947623215.1 uncultured Clostridia bacterium | reverse complement strand
TCTTGCACCATGTCGCGCAGCACTTGCAGGCGACCCTTGGCCTTTTCTACCCGAATTTTGCCCTGCTCCATGCAGGCGATGCCGGCAGAGTCATATCCGCGATATTCCAAACGCGCCAAACCGTCCAGCAAAATGGGCGCGACTTCTTCTTTTCCTACATATCCTACTATTCCGCACATGGCGTATCACCTCGTTGTAAGTATAGAACCAAAGGGAGAAAACCATTCCAATGGAGGAACTATTCAGTTTGTACCAGTTTAGCATTTTTGGGCGGCTGTGTCAATCCTCAATCGCCGCGCCGCCCACAATAAGCAGGCGGCAATCCTCTACCGCAAGCAGGCCGTGGCTGTGGCCGACGGGGCAAAAGCAAAAGTCGCCTGCCTGCACGGCAAACCGCTCGCCGTCAAAGGTTAATTCCCCCTGCCCGGCCAGCAGGTAGTAAAATTCTTCGTTTGTGTGGTGGGTGTGGCAGCCAATGGAGGCCCCGGCCGGCAGCAGCGCGTCTTGCGCAAAGGCAAGGGTGCGCCCGGTAAGCGCCCCCAAAAAGGGGGTACCGGTAAGGCTGCCCGCGCCGCCGTGGCAGGCGGGCTGCAATACCGAGGGGATTTCCTCCCCCCGCAGCAGGGGCGGCGGATAGTTCGTCATACCAGCCCCTCCCCTTCGCTTTTCTGTGCAGCCGCTTCTTTGGCCTCGCGCTTTTGCAAGTTTTCACGCAGCAGCCGGTAAAGGGCGGCGGCAGTCGGCACGCCAAACAGCATACCCGGCACCCCAAACAGCCCGCCGCCCACCAGCACCGCGGCCAGCACAATGTAAGAGGGCAGGCCGATGGAACGCCCCACCACGCGGGGGTAAATCAAATTGCCCTCTAACTGCTGCAGCACCACAATAAACACCAAAAAGAGCAGCGCTTTTACGGGCGAGGCGGTTACTATCATAATAGCCCCGGTAAAAGCGCCAATGTAAGCCCCCGCCACCGGAATTAGGGCGGTAAAGCCAATAAAGGCGCCAATCATGGCGGCGTAGGGCAGGCGGAAGAGCAACATGCCGCCGGTGCACAGGCAGCCGAGAATCAGCGCCTCGGTGCACTGGCCCACAATAAAGCGGTGAAAACAGTCGTTCAGCACGGTGAGGGCGTGGAGCACCCGCCCCTCTGCCCGGGCGGGCAAATAGTGGTGGAGCAGCCGCCGGGTTTGGCGCAGCAGCGTTTCTTTTGCCAGCAAAAACGAAACGGCAAACACCACGCTGAGCACCACCGTAACCACGGTAGAAAACACGGTGGTAACGGCGGAAATGACGGTATTGAGCGCGCTGCCGATGCCGCTGGTTACCACTTCTACCAGCTTTTCTACCGTGGCGCTCCAGTCTACCGCCAAGAGGCGGCGGGTAATATCGGCCGGCAGCAGCCGGGCCAGCCATTCGCTTTGCACCAGCCGCTGCAGGGCCTTGGGAATTTCAGAAATGAGCAGGCTTACGCAGGAAATCAGCTCCGGCACCACCAGCCAAATAACAAGGGAGAGCAGCGCGACGAGACTAAGCAGCGCGGCGGCCATGCACACCGGGCGGCGCAGCCGGGCAAGGGCGCTGCCCGCCCCGGCATGGGGAAAAAACCAACGCTCGTACCGACTCATTAAAATATTCACAACATAGGCCAGCGAAAGGCCGATGAGCAGCGGCGTGCAGGCGCCAAGCAGCAGCTCAAACAGCGCCACCACCGCCCGCCAGCGGTCTATGGCAATATACAGCAAAAAGAGCGTAACGCCCACTTGCAGGCAGGTTTTCCAACTCAGTTTTCCCATGGCTTGCTCAACCCCTTTTGGTTACAGTTTGCCCACGGCCACCCGCAACATATACAGCGCGTCGGTGGCGTTTACCTTGCCGTCGCGGTCTAAATCGCCCGTTTTCCGCTCTGCGGCCGAAAGGGTGGCCTTGCCCACGGCGGCGCGCAGGGCCAGCAGGGCGTCGGCGGCGTTTACCTTGCCGTCGCCGGTTAAGTCGCCGGTGTGTACTTCATAAGCCGACAAAGTCAGGTAGTCGCCGCTGCACCAACCAGCCATGGCGGTACCGTCTGCCTCTTTGCCCACGCAGTAGTACCAGCCGCCTAACCCTTCGCCCAGCACGGTTACCGTGGCGTTTTGGGGGAAGGTGCCAAAGGAGGTAGCGTCGGTAGTGGGTTCGGCGCGGCAGTTTAAGGCGTCTGCCTTTACCCGGCCGGTTTGGTAAGCCTTACCGGGATTGTGACTCACGGCGCAAATTTGGTCAAGCAAAAAGGTTTTGCCGGGGTAACCGGCGTCCAGCGCGGCGCAAGAGAAGGCCAGCCGGTCAACCGGCAGCGTGCCGTCTACTTCCGGCAGGGCGAGGCTTAACCGGTGCCACCCGGCGGCCAGCCCTTTTAGCGCCACCCGCAGCGTAAACGCGGTGGCCTGCCCGCTGCGGCCGTAAATTTGCAGGCGGCTTTCACTCCCCTTTTGGGCGACGGGAATATATACCGAAAAGGTCAGCTCGTCAAAGGCGGTAAAATCCACCGCCGCGGTCAAGCGCAGCGTGGCGTTTACCGGCGTGCGGCCGGTCGCTACCGTGGCCTTGGGGGTTAGCCCTACCGAGCTGCCGCCCACGTGCTTTTGGGCGGAAATCTGCACCGTAGTGTTGGTTCCGGCCGAAAAACCCCGCAGGGTATCGCAGGTAGTGAGCACCAGCCGGTCGAGCTGCAAGGTGGGGGTGATTTGCCCGTGGTCGGTGGGGGCGGAAAAGCCGCCGTATTCCTCTAACATGTCCAGCAAATCGGCCGGTTCGTTTACCCGCAGCCGCAGGTAAACCCCCGCCTGCACGGCGGCGGAATTGCCGCTGTAGTATTTTAAGTATTTGCCCTCTAACCCATATTTGCGCACAATCCAGGCGTTGCCGCCCGCCGCGGCGGCGGTAATTTTGTTGGTGCCGGTGGTAACCACCTTGCCGCTTTCTTCGTAAATGGCGAGAATCAGCTCTTTTTCCGGCGTGCCGGTCAGCCCTCCCGGCAGGGCTTCGTCTACCCGGCGCAGCAGCCCTAAAAAGCCGTTGCGATTCGTGAACGACCCCAGCCCGTGCTGCACCGTGCGCGACCACACGGCGTTTTTAAAGGCGATGCCGTAAAGAGAAATATCCAGCGAAAAATAGGTTTGCAGCGCCGTTACGGCCTTGTCGTAATACTGCGTTTTGGTGTAAAGCCGCTGTAGGGTTAAAAAGCCGCTTTTGTCTTCGGCCGCCAGCGCCTTCCAGGCGGCGTTAAAATGGCTGCCGAAGCGGTTGCCGTCTTGCTCGTAGGCGGCAATTAAGCGGTTGCCTTCTGTTTTGCCCCGGCCGGACGAAACGCACCAGCGGGCAAAGGTAAGGGGGCCGTCAAAATTGGCGGGGAACTGGTAAGCGCCGTAAGAAGCGCCGCCCAAATCGCCCTCGCCGCCCGAAATAGAGCCCGGGTCGCCGTTTGACTCATACTGGGCCGAAACGGTGCCGAGCAGGCGGTCTTCCAGCGCGTCTGCCCGGGCGGTATGCCCGCCGTAGCCGGGGGCAAGGGCGGGCAGCAGCAAAAGCGCCAGCGCCGCCGCTAAAAAACGAAGGGTCAGTTTGCATTTCATGGATGTTTCACCTCTTGAATCGGTACGAACCTTAAACACAGCTAAGCGCTAAAAGAAACTCAGCTGCATACTTTTGGGCAGGCCGTTTAGGGCGCCCATGCTCTCCAGCGTTTCTACCACGGTTTTAGAAATGCCGGTGCGGTTTTGCAAATCTTCGTAAGAGAGGAACTCGCCCTCTTTGGCGGCGGCGGCAATGCTTTCGGCGGCTGCGTCCCCCACCCCCTGCATAGAGCAGAAGGGCAGGCGAATTTTCCCCTCCTCTAACTGGTAGCGCACGGCGGCGGAACGGTAAAGGTCTATAGGTAAAAACTCCACCCCGCGCAGCATGGCCTCGTTTACAATTTGCAGCGCCACGTAGTTTTTGCGCTCTTTGTCGGTAATTTCTTTGGCGCGTTCTTTTTGCTCCAGCGCGCGCATGGCGCGCTGTACGCCCGTAAGCCCGGTGGTAATAACAGCGGCGTCGCAGTCTTCGCCCCGCACGGTAAAGTAGGCGGCGTAGTAGGCCAGCGGGTGGTGCACCTTGTACCAGCCCAGCCGCAGGGCGGCAATCATATAGGCCGCCGCGTGGGCCTTGGGGAACATGTACTGAATTTTATAGCAGGAGTCAATATACCACCCCGGCACGCCGTGCTCTTTCATAGCCCGCACGTGCTCTTCCGTCAATTGCTTTGCGGCCTTGCCCTTGCGCACAATTTCCATAATTTTAAAGGCCATTTGGGGTTCCAGCCCCTTATGGATTAAGTAAACCATAATGCTGTCGCGGGTGCCGATAACCTCTGAAATGGTGCACACCCGCTGGGCAATTAAGTCCTGCGCGTTGCCCAGCCACACGTCTGTGCCGTGCGACAGGCCGGAGATTTGCAGCAGGTCAGAGAAGGTGGTGGGGTTGGAGTCTACAATCATTTGCACCACAAAGGGGGTGCCGAGCTCCGGCAGAGAGAGCGTGCCCACCGGGCAGCCAATCTCCTCTGCCGTGACCCCCAGCGCCTCCGGCGAATGGAAGAGGCTCATCACCGCCGGGTCGCTCATGGGCACGTCGCTTACGGGCAAGCCGGTATTGTCTTCCAAATACTTATAAATGGTGGGTACGTCGTGACCCAGCTCGTCCAGTTTTAAGAGCAGGTCGTGCATGGAACCAAAATCAAAATGGGTGGTGCGGGTGTCGGAATTCACGTCGTTGGCCGGGTGTTGAATGGGGCAAAAATCGTAAATTTCATGGTCGGCCGGCACCACCACCATGCCGCCCGGGTGCTGGCCGGTGGTGCGCTTTACCCCTTCGCACCCCTTGGCCAGCCGGGTAAGCTCGGCCTTGTTATAAATCACCTCGTGCTGTTCGGCGTATTTTTTTACGTAACCGTAGGCGGTTTTTTCGGCAATGCCACTAATGGTGCCCGCCTTAAACACGTTTTGGCTGCCGAAGAGCGTCTCGGTGTATTTGTGCACCTGCGACTGCACTTCTCCGGCAAAGTTTAAGTCTATATCCGGCACCTTGTCGCCCTTAAAGCCCAAAAAGGTCTCAAAGGGAATATCGTGCCCGTCGCGCGAGAGCGCCTCGCCGCAATTGGGGCAGGCTTTGGGGGGCAGGTCAAAGCCGGAA
>CANQGN010000114.1 GCA_947623215.1 uncultured Clostridia bacterium | reverse complement strand
GGTCCAGGTCCAGGCCTGAGAAGGGGTCGCCGTCGTCGGGGCCGAGCGCGATCGCGAGCGCGGTGTCGCCGGTGGCGATGACCGCCCCGGTAAGCGGGGCAACTTCTTCTGCAAGTACGGCGCTTTCTTCTGCCCGAAAGGCCGCTTCGCCCTGCTCTTCAAAAAAGGCGGCAATGGAGCAGCCAAACCGCCGCACCAGCAACTCGTCTACGTCTATTAGCGGGCGGCCCAGCCGCTTGGCCAGCGCCTTGCCCACGGTGGATTTGCCGCAGCCGGGCATCCCGATGAGCACAATATTTTCTTTTTCAGCCAAAACAGACCGGTAAACCCGCTCTACCGTGCCCGCAGGCAGGGGAGAGTCTAAAAACAGTTCGTTGGCGCGGGCGGCCTGCGCCACCAGCATATACAGCCCCCCGGCGGCCGGCAGCCCCAGCCCCTTGGCGGCCAGCACCAGCTTGGTGCGCAGGGGGTTGTAAATCACGTCCGCCACCCCCCGCAGCGCGGGAAAGGCCGCCGGGTCAATCGGCTGCCCCGCAAGAGAAGGGAACATGCCAACCGGCGTGGTGTTGAGCAGTACCCCGGCGTCTGTATGGCGGGCAAGGGCTTCTTCATACGAGACGGTGTGTTCGCCTTTTGGCGTGCGGCTCACGCACCAAATTTCAGCCGCGCCCTCGCTTGCCGCCACCGCCCGGGCGGTGTGGGCGGTGCCGCCGGTGCCGAGAATGAGCACTTTTTGGTCTTTTAAGGGCACCCTGCCGCGCTGCAACAGCCCCCGCAGGCCGTAAAAATCGGTATTGTAGCCGTATAGCTCGCCCTCGCGGTTGACAATGGTATTCACCGCGCCGATGGCCTTGGCCTGGGGCGAAATCCACGAAAGATAGGGCATAACCGCCTGCTTGTAGGGAATGGTGACGTTAATAGCCCGAAAAGCGCGGCTGCGCAAAAATTGCGGCAGCTCCTCCGGCGCGAGCTCGGTAATATCGTAAGCATAATCGGCCAGTTTGGCATGAATTTCTTTAGAAAAGCTGTGGGGCAGCCGCTGCCCGATTACACCGTATTCCATGCCGCGCCCCCCCGCAAAAAGTCGGTGCCGAACCGGCCGCAAAGCAGGTCGTAAACCGTTAAAATCGTAACGGCGTTAATGACGGCGCAGGCCCGGTGAAAAATGGCCGGGTCGTGGCGGCCGCCGATTTGCAAATCCGTCTCTTGCCCGGTGAGCAAATCGACCGTTTGCTGAACCCGGGCAATAGAGGGGGTGGGCTTTACGGCGCAGCGAAAGACCACCGGCAGGCCGTTGGTAATGCCGCCGTTTACCCCGCCGTTGTGGTTGGTTATCGGCTGGGGGCGGCCGTTTACCAGCCGCAGGGGGTCGTTTACCTCGCTGCCCATGCGCTCTGCCGCCGCAAAGCCGTCGCCAAACTCTACCCCCTTTACGGCGGGGACTGAGAAAAGCGCGTGCGAAAGCAGGCCTTCTACCGTGTCAAACCACGGTTCGCCCACCCCGGCAGGCAGGCCGACTACGGCGGTTTCTACCACGCCGCCTACGCTGTCGCCTGCCGCCCGCGCGGCGCGAATGCGCTCTTTTATGGGTTCCTCCAGTTCCCGCCGCAGCAGGGGAAAGGGGTTGTTTGCCACCAGCGGCAGCTCGGCCGCCGGGTTCAAAAAGGGGGCGTCGCAGTAAGGCCCGCAGCGGTAAATGTGGCTGCCCGCCTGAACCCCGGCGGGGGCGAGAAAGCTTGCCGCCAGCCCGCCTGCGGCCACCAGCGCCGCCGTAATGCGGCCGGAAAAATGCCCGCCGCCCCGGTAATCTTCATACCCGCCGTATTTGGCAAAGGCGGCAAAGTCGGCATGGCCGGGGCGCACGGGGCCGCGCTGGTAGTCGCCGCTGCGGGTGTTTTCGTTTGGGATTATCAGGCACAGGGGCGTGCCGGTGGTTTTGCCCTCAAACACGCCGCTTACAATTTCAAACCGGTCGGGTTCTACCCGCGCGGTGGCGGTGTCGCCTGCCGGGCGGCGCAGGGCCAGCGCGGCGGCAACGGCTTCTTCTTCTACCGGCAGGCCCGGGCATAGCCCGTCTAACACCACGCCAATGGCCGGGCCGTGGCTTTCGCCAAACAGCGTAACGGCAAGGTGCTGCCCAAAGGTGTTTTTCATTGTGCGCGCGCTCCTTCCCAGTAGTCTTTCAGCTCGCCCAGCGGTATTTTGCGAAAGGTAAACCGCCCAATCTCCGGCAGGTAAACCACGGTAATTTCGTCGCCGTCGGCTTTTTTGTCGTGCCCGGCCAGCGCCAGCAGCTGCTCCGCCGTGCAGTTGGGGAGCACTGTAGGCAGCCCGGCCTTTTGCAGCACCGCAATCAGTCGCTGGCGCACGGGCGGCGGGCACATGGGCAGCATACCCAGCGCCACGCACTCGCCGTGCAGCAGGCCAGAGAGCCCATACAGGCTTTCTATGGCGTGGCCAAAGGTGTGGCCAAAGTTGAGCACCCGCCGCAGGCCCTGCTCTTTTTCGTCTTCCGTTACCACCCGGCTTTTGATGCGCAGCGCCCCGGCGATAATATCGTCGGTACGGTCGGTTAAGGGGCCGGGGCAGGCCTCCATTTGGCGAAAAAGCGCTTCGTCGCAGGTGGCGGCCATTTTAATGGCTTCCGCCAGCCCGGCGGCAACTTGCCGGGGGTCGAGCGTTTGCAGCACGTCGGGGTCGATTAACACCTTTTTGGGCTGATAAAACGCCCCCACGCAGTTTTTTACTTCGTCTAAATTCACCGCCACCTTGCCGCCAACGGAGGAATCCACCTGCGAGAGCAGGGTGGTGGGCAGATTGTAAAAGTCAATCCCCCGCATAAAAGAGGCGGCGGCAAAACCCGCCAAATCCCCCACCACGCCGCCGCCCACGGCGGCCACGCAGTCGGTGCGGGTAAAGCCCTCGCTCAGCATAACGCGGCAAAGCTCTTCTAAGCGGGCAAAGCTCTTGGTGGCCTCGCCCGCCGGCAGGGTTACCACCGTAGGGCGGGCGCACTGGCCCGCCAGCGTTTGGGCGTAGCGGGGGGGCACGCCGTCGTCGGTTACAATCAGCACCCGGCGGTTTAAGTGCAGCCGGTCGCCCGCGCTTTGCAGGCAGCCGCGCTCGACGATAATATCGTAAGCGTTTTGGGGCAGGGGAACCGTTATCGTCATACCGCCGCTCCTTCCTTCTGCTCGGGGGTTTTGAGCTCGCCGTGATTTTCAAACGAACCCACTACTTTCAGCCGGTCGCATAGCGGTTCCAGCTCGGTTAACATGGCTTGTCCCGCCGGGGTGTTTAAGTCGCCCTCGGCCTCTACGTAAAAGTAATACTGCCACAGCAGCTCTTTCATGGGGCGGGAGCGCATGGTGCACATGTTAAAGCCGTGGCGGCCAATGGCCGCAATGGTGCGGGCCAACGCCCCGGCCTCGTTTTTAACGGTATAGGTTAAAATAAAGTGGCCGTTTTGGCGGGTTTCGCCCTTTTCTGCCGCCGGTGAAAACACGGCGAAGCGGGTGGTGTTGCTGCGGCTGGAGTTGACGTTGCGCTCAAGCACCTGCAAGTGGTAAAGCTCGGCCGTCTCTTCGCTGGCCAGCGCCCCCAGGGTGGGGTCGCCCGTTTCTACCACGTGCTGGGCGGCCATGGCGGTGTTGGCGTAGGGAATACCGGTAAGCTGGTGGGCGGCAAGGTAGGGCGAGCACTGGGCGAGCGCCTGCGGGTGGCTGACCACCCGCGTTAAACTCAGCCGGTCGGCCCCCGGCAGCCCCAGCAGGTGGTGGGTGACCGCCAGCTCGTACATGCCGGCAATAAACAGCGGGCCAGAGAAGGTTAAGTCCATTACCTGCCCCACTTCGCCGGCATAGCTGTTTTCTACCGGCAGCACGGCAACGTCGCATTCGCCGTCGCATACGGCGTTGTAGGCGTCGGCAAATTCCTGAAAAGCGACCGGCCGGGCAGAGGGAAAAATCCGCCGGGCGGCAATGTAGGCAAAGGCGCCCTCTACCCCGCAGTAGGCCACCTTCATGCCTTTTGCCAGGCGGGACTGGTAGCTGCGGGAGATGGCGATGTTATTTTGCAAAAACCGCAAATAATACGATTGCAACGCCGCCTCCGGCACCCTTGCCAGGTTGCGCTCTATGAGCGCCTGCTCGCGCTTTGCGTCCAGCACCGGCAGGCCGTGGGCCTGCTTAAAGGCCGCCACCTGCTCCACCGCCTGCATACGGCGGCGAAAGAGGTCGGCCATTTGGCGGTCAATCTCGTCTATTTCGTTGCGAACGGTTTGTAAGTCATCCATGTTGTTCTTTCCTTTATTTTTTTAAAACGTCTTCCGCAAGCCGGGTAAAGGCGGGCAGCGACCGCTCAATACTCTCCGGCGACACGCAGTAAGAAATGCGCAAATAATCCGGCGCGCCAAAGTCGCCGCCCGGCACCAGCAGCAGCTCATAGGCCTTGGCTGCTTCGCAAAAGGCCTCCGCATTCCCGCCCGGGGCGCGCATAAACAGGTAAAAGGCCCCCTGCGGCTTTTGCAGGGTAAAGCCGAGGCTGCTGAGCGCCCCGTAGAGGCGGTCGCGGTTGCGGCGGTAAACCGAAAGGTCGGCCGTTTGCCCCAGCACGTGGGGCAGCAGCCGCTGAAAGAGCACGGGGGCGCACACGTAGCCCAGCGCCCGCCCCGCCCCGCACACGGCGGCGTATACTTCCTCTGCCTGCTGCATGGCGCTTGCTACCAAAATATAGCCGATGCGCTCGCCCGGCAGCGAGAGCGACTTGCTGAAGGAGTAGCAAACCAGCGTGTTGTCGTAATACCGGGTAAAGGCGGGCGCTTGAATGCTGTCGTAACAAATTTCGCGGTAGGGTTCGTCTGAGAGTAAATATATGGGGTGGCCGTATGCCCGCTCTTTTTCGCGCAGCACGTCGCACAGCGCCGCCGCTTTCTCCGGCGTGCAAACCGCGCCGGTGGGGTTGTTGGGAAAATTCACAATAACCGCCTTGGTTTTGGGGGTTACGGCGGCGGCAAGGGCGGTAAGGTCGGGCTGAAAATCCGGCGCGGGGCAGGGGGCCGCCACGGGAAGCCCCCCCGCCTTGCGCACAAACACCGCGTATTCCGGGAAACAGGGGGTCAGCAGCACCACCTCTTCGCCGGGGGTAAGCAGGGCGTTTAGGCAAATGGTCAGCGAGGCGGCCGCCCCAGCGGTAAGGTAAAGCAGCTCTGCCGCCGCGCCGGGGGCGTGGGCGCGGTTTAGGTAGTCGGCCACCGCCCGCCGCCC